>PMJN01000108.1 GCA_003157445.1 Micrococcales bacterium | reverse complement strand
GATGTAGAGGGACTCCAGCACAGCCAGCGCGATCCACGGGAGCGCTCCGACGTAGACGCCCGACCAAGACAACAAGGGCAGGAAACACGCCAGTCCGCTGAGTAGTCCGAGCAGGGCGCCCTGCCAGGCGAGCGCTCCGCTCGTGGCCAGCGCCAACAGCGCAACGCCGATCGGAGCCATGATCCAGAGGTTGTGTGATGGGAATGCCAACCAAAGAGCCAGGCCAGAGGCGATGGCAAGTGGATAGCGGTACACCGGTTCAGGCTAGATCAAGACCTGGCCGCAGTGCACCGCCGTATCGGCCCTGATGGGGTGTGTGGCACCGGATGCGGCAGGGCCCGTCGCCGTTGGGACCGACTTCGAAACGACTGGGTGCCGTTCCAACATCGTTGTCTACTAAGTACGTGGCCCTGCCGCCAACCGCCTCCGATGCCCCGCGATGCGCCACCTGGGCGGGAACCCCGCGGATCTGGTTCTTCATGACGGTTACACACCCCTATCGCCATGGGTCCCGACGATTCCCTTGCCCCTGTGACCATCACTTTCTTTCTGATTCAGTGGCGGCCAACGGTTTCGAATGTACCGGTTCCGCACCTGCTGTCAACCCTGCGTTCACCTGCAGTGATGCACAAACCCGCAGGTCAGAGGCGCACCGAATCCCCCTGGAAATACAGAGTTATTTGCAGTTTTTGGCGTGTCGTTGACGACACGCCGTATTTATCAGACAAGGGCGGGCACTACGACGACCCCGCGAGCGGTGGTGGCCACGACCGGCTCGTTCAAAACGACCGCTGCGGACTCGCCTTTTGCCGGGTTGCTGCGGGTCACGACCCGAACCTCGAAGCTCATCTCACGACTGCGTAAACCAACCCGGACCAGGGTGGCCTCGATCTCGATGCAGTCACCGGCCCGGACCGGCGCCTGAAACTGCACATCACTGTAGGAGGCGAACAGTCCCTCGTCGCCATCTGTGCGGATGCACATCTCGGTCGCCACGTCACCGAACGCTGCCAGTGAGTATGCGCCGTCCACCAAGTTGCCTGCATAGTGGGCGTGGCTGTACGGGACGTAGCGGCGATGCGTCACCGTCATGCCGACTGTGGCTGGTCCACGGGTGCTCATGTGTGCTCCTTGGTTGTGCCATTTTGGTGACATTAGATCGGCGATGAACCGGGACGCGGGAAGGCCTATTACATCACCGGCCAACTCGCGCCCCACGCCCCGATGTGGCCCAGATGGAATGAGCTGGATGGTTGCCCTGCTGGGTTGTGGGCCAGGATCATTGGTGTTGGCAGGGGGCGGAAATGCGCGAAGGCATAGGGATTGGCTACAGCCGCCTGTGGCGTGCGGGAACGAGTCCGGCCGTCAAGACAGCCACAACCTCGATGCGATCCTCACAGTCAGCCTCGGTCAACTTCTACCATCAAGGCTGCAGCATCCCCGCGCGCTGGCTCGGCAACGGCAAGTGGTTGGTAGCGACCACAGCGCCACCTTCTCGTTGACCCAGCCGCCTATGAGTCCACGGTGGCTGCCACCATCACCGTCGCCAGCTACTGTGTCCTGCGGCCGCCGGTCCGGCTCCCTGGTCGGTACAGCTGCCCCTGAGGCCCAACCAGCCGGGCCCGATCACCATCGTCGCATTTACCGGCCACTTGGCAGCCATCGAGCGCCTTGCCATCACCGGGGGTGCACTCAGGCTCCTGACGGCGCGGCGGCCTGACCGGCCCCGATGGCGTGGACGAGATAGGACGCGACCTCGCCGGGCGTGGTGCCCTTGCCGAAGATCCGGTCGACACCAAGTGCCGCCGCCGATCCCTGCTCGAAGCGGGGACCGCCGACGACCAGCAGTGGCACCTTCCCAGCGGGATAAGCCTCACGGAAGGCCGCCGACATGGTCATGGTGTTGTGGATGTGGGCGTCCTTCTGGGTGACGACCTGGCTAACCAGGACCGCATCGGCCTTCTCTGCCCGGGCGCGGGCCACCAGCTCGGGAACCAGCACCTGGGCGCCGCAGTTCACGACCTTGATCTCGGTGTAGTACTCCAGGCCCTTCTCCCCCGCGAAACCCTTGATGTTCAAGATGGCGTCGATGCCAACGGTGTGCGCGTCGGTACCGATGCATGCGCCGACCACGACGAGCTTGCGGCCCAGTCGCTTCTTGATCGCGGCGTTGACGTCCTTGGCGCTCAGCATGGGGAACTCACGCTCGATCACCACGACCTCGCGCAGGTCCACCAGGTGGCTGACGGAGCCGTAGACGATGAAGAAGGTGAAGTCCGAACCCATCGCCTTGGCGTGGACCAGCAGCGCCGGCGCCAGACCCATCTTGGCGGCCAGCTGGAGCGCGGCTCCCTCGGCCCGCTTGTCATGCGGGATCGGTAGCGTGAAAGAGACTTGGACCATGGCGTCACCGGTGGTGTCTCCGTACGGCCGGATGATGTCCGGCAACCCCTGTGGAGTGTTTTCGGGGGTACTCACTTCTTGGTACCTGCTTCCAACAGTGTGCTGGCCGGGTTGTCGTAGCCGGGCGCGCACTTGACCACGCCGTCAAGACCCTTGCCGGCATCGGCCGGGCGTTTCATCAATCCGAATGTGCCGTCGCTGATTGCCTGAAGAAGAGGAACAGACCCGGGTTCGCCGACGTCGTTGACGATCTTCTCCAGCAGGTCCACGGCCTCGGAAAGCACCTGACGGGCACGGGTCTGGATGAAGCCGTCGGCAGGAGGATGGAAGTCCTCGGCCAGCCCGCCGGCCGCATTCAGGACGTAACGGACGTTTTGCAGGGCAAGGTCACGGTCGGAAAGAAACGGAGTGACCACCGCCTCGGTC
>PMJN01000040.1:7369-12083 GCA_003157445.1 Micrococcales bacterium | reverse complement strand
TCGGGTTGTCATGTGGCGCGGCGATCACCTTCGGCTGTGTAGCAAGCGATCCCCGGCGGGGGGCTTCGGCCGGTGAGGCGTGCTCATGGCTTGAGGGCTGCGGCCACGTCGCTGACTTTCTGGACGAAGCAACGGCGGGGCGGGTACGGGCCTGGACCCGCAGTGCTCGCAGAAGGTCGCTGCTGGCTCGTGGAGGCCAGCCACCACGACGATTCGAGTGGCGAGGCTCTGGGTCGCGACAACGATCGGCTCGAGCAGGTCCCGGCGCCAATTCGGCCTGTTGTCCCGCCAGGGTGGGGACCCTTTCCGATGGAGTGGGCAAGGACCGCTGCGGCGATCTCGGCGTCGCTGGTAGGGGAGGAGCGGCCCCACACTTGGCGAAGATCACATAACCAAAGAGATAGCTCGGTCCGTGACCAGAACATATGTTCGATACACTGGAGTATGACCGACCGCCCACGCCTGGCCCAACGTGAGCCCCGAAGTCTGCAGCCGGAGCAGTTGGGCCAGCTCCCGGTCTGCACCTCTGCAGACCCATGGCGGGTGTACGCCTGGGTTCTGTGGGAGGACGGTGTCGAGGAGCTGGTGCAGGCTCTCGCGTTTGCCTGGACCAGACGGGCAGTCCGTGTCCGGTTCGGAGCGCCGCCACACCAGCACGAGGTATGGGTGTGGGCAGGCGCAGTCGAGCGGGCCGAGCAGCCCAGAGCGCAGGCATCGCGCTGACTGGGGTTCCGGCAGGTCTATACCCGGTGCGCACCTCGAGCCGGACGGGCTTATTCGCGAAGGGAACTCATTAGTGTGAAGCAACCCAATGCCTTCAGGTCGCGAGTTGGGTATTGCCGCGATTGTCCGCAGGCGGCATACTAGATACTCGCGGGAAGGCGAGACAGTCGGCCGAGGCCGCCAACCGCGTGGCCTGTAGCGGTGTATTCCGCCCCCGGAACTGACTCGCATGATGCTGTTTCCCCCCACTTTCGAGGAGCCCAATCCTGATGACTTGGCGCGATCGCTCTGCCTGCCTGGACGAAGACCCTGAGCTCTTCTTCCCCATCGGGAACACTGGCCCCGCACTTCTGCAGATAGAAGAAGCAAAGGTGATCTGTCGGCGCTGCGAGGTCATTGAGACCTGCCTGAGCTGGGCCACTGAGTTCGGCAGGGACGCCGGAGTCTGGGGCGGACTATCTGAGGATGAACGGCGCGCCATCAAACGCCGAGAAGCCCGCGTTCGTCGCGCCGGCTGATTTGCGCTCGTCTTTGACAAGTGGTTGGACTTGATCGACTCGGTCTCAAACAGCCAGGACTAGGGCTGCTCTGGCGTACGCACGTTCCCCTGGTCACACCGAGGCCGCGCGCCCGGTGAGCAGCAGCCTGGGGTGCGGCGCCCTGACCCTCTCGGCGGATACCGACCCCTGGGCAGGATCGAGCGCCTAGCGGGGGCCGGAGGCAGGACGCTTCGGTGCTTGTGGCTGAGCAGGGGTCTGAAGAGAACAGCACACCACCATCGCTGAGCACAGGGATGGCGCCCGCGGTATGTCCCGCACGTGCATGGCCTGCAAGCCACCGATCGTGTTGCCGTCCCTGAGGCGCAGGTCCGCAGCCACCGGTTGAAACCGCAGCAGCCCGTATAGCGCTGCATTGCGAGTCCACCCTTGCGGGCGTTGCTCTCCGCAGAGCACCAGGGCGTCGAAGTCGTGGATCGCGACGCGAGCGCGTGCGCGCCTTGATCTCGCCCACACCGCCCACGTCGTCGATGTCGCAGTGGGTCAGCACAATGTCGCCCAGCCCGGTCGTCGCCCGGCCNNACACGCTGGCGACTCCAATGCCATCAACCTTGAGCACCCCACCGGCCACCTGCCTGAGGCACATGAGGTTGGGCCGGCAGGGGGGCGGGGGAGCCGTGCAGAGCTCGAATACCGGCGGTCTTGGCCCCTGCTGGCAGCCCTGCGCTGGGGGCAGACTCGCAGAAGCAGATTCCCGAGAAGCTGGGCAAGGGGTGGGCAGGCTCTGGGCGCTAGATCAATGGTCAGGACGCAGATGGTTGCTCGAGATTGAGTCCCCCATGAGGCATGGTCAGAGCTCTTGCCTGACCAGCCGGCCGGTCGTGCAACGGCGGGACCTTGGTCACTTTGCCAGGCAGTTGTGCGCGAGAGAGGATGCAAATGGCCGCCCGTGAGGTGGTCACCAGATGGGCGGGGAGCAAGAGGAGGTCAATATGAGCCTCACCTGGAAGGACGGGTTGGCAACGGTTTTCGTCGGTGCCGCCGCGGTGCTCTATCTGCTGTGGGTCCGTGGCACGGCGGTCGGGGGACTGTCGACGGCACGCGTGCTGGCCGTGGCCATCTTCGCGTTGGGACTCGGCGCGTGTTATACGGCCAAATCGCATATGGAGGCCGTGTACGGCGCTGGCGGCAGAGCGCGTCCGCCGCTTCTGTACGTCGTGCTCGTCTCGGTCCTGGGCGCAGTCATGCTCGTGGCTGGAATCGTCGCGCTGGTCGGTGGCGCTGACGGCGCGCTGGCGACGTTGATTTTGGCGATGCTCGCATTGTGGGCGTTGGCCACGATCCGCCACGCGACGTCGCCCGCGACCCCTAAGGCCATCGGCACGACGTACTGAGGTTCAGGCACGCTGCCGGGGGAGGCTGCGCAATGGCAGTTGTCTGTGCGCACGGACCGTTGGTCGGCGGGGACTTGGCAGCAAGCAGGTGCAGACATCTGGCATCTGACACCTGGTTCTGGTGCCGGTGACCTGTCATATCGCGCCAGCGTGAGGATCCGGCTTCGGCGGGTGAGCGGACGCGGGCTCTGGTGCTCGACCGTGTCAGGCCAGCGGGGGAGGGCTGCGATCAGGGGGTAGTCCTTGGGGATCTTGGCGAGATGGGCTGCGCCGCCGGGGCTTGCCAGGTCGTCGAAGAACTCGACGTTTGATCTTGTAGTAGTCCTTCCACTGCTCGGGGGTGTCGTCTTGGTAGAAGATGGCCTCGACCGGACATTGGCTCGCAGGCACCAGAGTCGACGCACTGGTCGGGGTGGATGTAAAGCGTTGGCTCACCGCGGCGCCGTGACCGGCTCCCTTGCCAGGATCTTCGACAGGACCCTGCCAGATTTGCCTGCTCACGAGGGACTGAACAACCGCAGCATCGCAGCCGAACTGGTCCTGTTCGAGCGGACAGTCGAAGTCCACGCATGCAGTACCTTGACCAAGGGCAAGCTGTCCAACCGCCACGAGATCCCAGCGTGGGCCCTGCGTGATGTCCCAGCACCAAAGGCCACCGGCTATGGGCTCAGGTGTGTCCGGTCGTCGTTGCCCGTGTAGGACGGTCCATGTCCGTGGTTTGCGCCGGCGACATAGCAACTGGTGAAGATGCGCTTTGCGTGCATCCCAGCAGAAGCGAGACTGTGTAAGTGATCCTGCGTCGCGAGGTGCCTGAGGACCGTGCAGCCGTCTTCGCTGTCCACACAGCGGCGTTCGCTCGCCCCGACGGAGGCGATGTGCCCGAGGCGAAACTCGTTGACGCCCTTTGGCAGGACGGTGATGTAATCCCTGCCCTCTCGCTCGTCGCTTTGATCAACAACGAAGTGGTCGGGCACGTCGTGTGTAGCCGTGCCAACATCGACCGGCGTCCCTCGCTGGGACTAGGGCCGTTGGGCGTGCTGCCNNTCCCGGCTACTACCGCCGCTTCGGCTTTCAGCTCGCCAGGCTCCTCGGTATCCTGCCGATCGATCCCAGCTGCGCAGAACACCTCCAGGTGCGACCCCTGAACGCGTGGGACGGCTCGCTGCATGGAACCTTCCACTACGCCACGGCCTTTGATGGTCTGTAGCGGGCTCGAGGGCCGTGAGACGCGCAGGCCGATCAGAGGTCGTCCGCTCATTCGGGGGTGCCGGTGAGCATGTGACAAATGAGTGGCCGGTGGCGCGGGCTCTCATGACCTCCAGGTCACCATCGGTGCCAGTGGTGGTCGAACTTCGTGCAACCGAGCTCACGGCCGACCAGCCACAGCCCGCCCCAGACAGCGCGATCACATGTTGCCTCGGGGATACAGGTAGCCGCTGAGCGGGTGGGTGTCGAGGTCGGATCGAGCGCTATGGTTCAGCGTGCCCTCGGAGTCAAACCAGCGTTCAGGGTCAGCGCGTGCGCAGGCTCGCGACGTGAACCGGATCGCTGCATACCTTGCGCGCCGGGACATCGCCTCACTATCTCCGGCCGTCGCGCCGCGCGCCGACGTGCTCGTGCTGTGTGGCAGCTCAGTGCTGGCAGCGATCGATATCGCGGCAGCCGCCTTCCAAGACGGCCTTGCTGGTCTCCTCCTCGTTTCCGGGGGCGTCGGACACTCCACGCCGTACCTGCGGCAAGTCGTCGGTGAGAACCCGCGCTACGGTGACGTGCCAACTGACGGGCGGCCGGAGTCCGTGATTATCGCCGAGATCCTGCGCAGGCACCACGCGGTGCCCGATGCCGCCATCTTGATCGAGGACGAGTCCACCAACTGNNACGCTCCCTGCGAGGTGCTGGTGGCGTAAGCCTCTGGAGCTATGCGCCCTTCGTTCCCACCGTCCCCGACAGCGACGCCCGCAATGTTCATGATGAGGATGGTCGCGCCGTCTGGTCGATGAGACGCTTCCTGGATCTGGTCCTGGGCGAGATGGGCCGACTGCACGACGACGAGCATGGCTACGGCCCCAGGGGTGCCGATTTCATCGACCACGTGGACAT
>PMJN01000040.1:0-7340 GCA_003157445.1 Micrococcales bacterium | reverse complement strand
ACTCTGCCCAAGCCCTGCACAAAGATGGTCGAGGCGGGAGTAGCGTCCGCTTCAGGTAGCAGCTCGACAACCGCGGAGGACGAAATGCTGATCACAACCGCGAACGACTTCCCAGACCACGAGATCGACCGGGTGCTCGGTGAGGTCTTCGGCCTGACCGTCCGCTCACGCAATGTCGGTTCTCAGATCGGCGCAACCCTGAAGTCGCTCTTCGGTGGAGAGCTACAAGGCATGACCACGATGCTGGCTCAAGGTCGTCAGCAGGCGATCGAGCGACTCATCGATGAGGCCACCGCGCGCGGCGGTAACGCGATTGTGGCTATGCGCTTTGACACCAGCGAGCTCGGCGGTACATGGACCGAGATCTGCGCCTACGGCACTGCCGTCGTCGCGCGCGGGCGCTGACCGCACGGGGATCGGGGTGCGGGACGATCAGGGCGGCGGTATGTGGCGATGACATGCACCACTGACCCTCACTGGCTGTCGGGAGTCACACTCATGCAGACCCTGCTCTCATGCTCGCGGCGTGGGGCGCCGAACCTGACCCGGCCGGCCCGCTTGGTCCAGAGGATCGCGTGGGCCTGAGCCAGGTCCTCGATACCGTCCTCCCACAGAACCCAGGGCCTGCGCCCGCTCAGGGGCGGACCCAGTGTTGATCTCAGCCGCCCCCATCTGCTCTGGCAGCAGGCTCCGGATACTCACGTTGGCCGGCAGTGGAGGCTTTGGTCATGCTCAGCGCGTCGGGGCGGCGTCAGATACCGGAATCGAGTTGGGCCAGGCCCAAGGACTTGACCTTGCGGACTGCAAGAGCCCGGCGTCCTGACAGGGGTTGGAATTCGCGACGGGCTCGATGCGAACTGTGCGTCCAGGTCAACTTCACCTGACCTCTTGGTCGTGGCTAATCCTGGTCGAGGTATGGTTCGGCATCATCGAACCTCGGGCCGTCGGATGCGCCACATTCGGGTCGGTCAAAGACTTTAACGCCAAGACCTCAGCCATCGTCGATGGTCGGAAACGAACTTCTCGATAGCCTCAAAGAAGTGACATGCCTGGGCTCAGGAACAACCTGACGTCGGCCCGAGTCATCGGCCTGAAGAACCGCCGATAGGTAGGGCAGACAACTCACCTGAGGACTGGTGGACCCTGTTTGCCAAAGGAAGCGGTTGGTTGTTGTGGTTATGGGTCCAACGCATGCGATGTCTGGGGCGGCTGCGTGGTTGGCTGTGGTCGGGGCGGCTGGGGCTGGTGTGAGCGCTCCGGGCACGGGAGTCCTGGTGGGGATGCCATTACCGGTGGTGGCCATGGGAGCTGCGGTTTGTGCGGGTGGGGCTTTGTTGCCTGATATCGACTGTCCTGGGTCGTTGTCGCTCAAGGACGGGTCCACGGTGGTCCGGGCGTTCGGGATTGTTGGGGAGGTCGTTGGGCAGGGGATGGACGCCATGGCGTTACTCGTGTTCAACGTGACCAAGTCACGTCACGATCCGGATCGACATTCTGGGCATCGGTTGTTGACGCACACGGCGATTTTTGCGCTGGGGTTGGGGATGTTGACGTCGTTGGCGGCCTCGTTGCCGGGGACGTTCGCTGCGGGTGGGAAGAGGTATTCGACAGGCACGGTAATGGCGTTGCTGATCATGTGGTCGTGTTTGCATCTGTCGTTGTTCGGGTTATTCGAGAAGTGGACAAAGAAGGAGCGGAAGAAGTTCAGTCTGATCGGGGTGATGGTTATTTCTGCGGTGTTGACGACGGTGACAGCGTCGACGTTGCCTGTGGAAGCCGCTCGGGGAAAGTTCTGGTGGTTAGGGCTTGCGGTCGGTGGCGGTTCGGCAGTGCATTGCCTGGGGGATGCGATTACGCGTGCTGGGGTACCGTTTCTGTGGCCGATTCCGATTCGAGGGAGGCGCTGGTGGGAGATCCAGCTCCCATCGCTGTTGGCGATCAGGGCTGGTGGGCGGTTTGAGTATGGGGCATTGTTTCCGGTGCTGACGGTGTTAACGCTTTGGTTGATGGTCTATACCATGCCGGCGTCGAAATGGTTAGCGGTGAGTGTGGCAGGGTTGATCGGGATTGATGTCCCGTCTTGACGATTCCCCAAGGCTTGAAGTCAGTGGAGTTCTAGCTCGGACTGAATCTGTGGCAGGGACGTCACAGGCCGCTTCCCTCACCCCACCCCCATGAGGATCGCGGGACAGAACAGCTGAGCCATGCCGGTCGGCCCAGACCCGACGGGCATGGCTCAGCGCCGGACTACGCGCCGGCCGCCGTCACGATCGCGTCGGTCGCGAACCCGGCGATCATCCCGATCAGCAGCCCATAGGCGAGAAGGTCAGGTCGGCGGGCCTTGGCTGCGATGCCAAGCAGTTGGATGACCACGTACAGGATCGAGCCCGCTGCCAGGGTCAGGAACACGACGCTGAGCGCCTCGCTGGTGAATCCATGCCCGATAGCGGTACCGAGGAAGGTCGGGCCGCCGCCGATCACCCCGAGGCCGAGCAGGAACCCCCAGCTGGGACGGGTCGCCGAACCATCACCAGTTGCATTGGTGGCATCAGCGGCCAGCGGCGCGACGATGCCGAAGCCCTCGGTTGCGTTGTGTAACCCAAACCCGATGACGAGCAGCGTCGCGAAAGCGACCTCGCCTCGTGCGGCGGACTGACCGATGGCTAGACCCTCCGCGAAGTTGTGCAGCCCGATGCCCACCGCGATCAGCAGCGCAAGCCTTCGGGCAGGGGACCAGGAAGCCATCCGCCGCGGGGCCGCGGACAGCTCACTGACAGCCATTGCTCCCGGACCCGGGGGTGCGGAGATCGGTGCCGAGCCAGCACGGGGGCCCGCGGCACGCGCCATCCACCGCTCATAGAACACCAAGGACAGGAGTCCAACCGAGAGCCCGCCAGCGAACAACGTGCCATAGCCCAGTACTGGGCCCAGAGCTCCGTGGTGGTTGTGAAGGTTGCCTAGCGCAGTGTCGATCGGCTCCCAGCCGTGTGAGAGCACATCCCACACCAGGAACAGCAAGATCCCGATGGCGATCGCGTTCAGCATCGCCCGCAGGCTTGGTGCAGGCCGGCGCATTCGGCCCACCGGCAGACCCGCCAGGATCGTCACCCCAGCGATGAAGCCGAGCAGTAGTGTTTTGGGCAATCCCATCCGAAACCCCTCATCCGCGTAATGTTTAGGTAACCCTAACCCAATGAACTTAGGGTTACCTAACTTCGGCGGGGACGCGAGTGCATCTCGTTCGCGTGCCCCTGGTACTGGTTGGCCCGTTTCCGCAGCTTCGGAACCGAAGTCGCCCGCAGCAATTATCTGCGTATGCATGCAGATAGTAGAAGATCTGTGGACTTGCCGATCGAGCAGGCTGAGGTCGCTGTTGAGGTGTTCCAGATGTTGTCGGACACAACCCGGGTGCGCCTTGTGTGGGCGTTGACCGATTAGGAGTTGGCGGTCAATGAGCTGGCTGGTCGGGTCGGTAAGCCAGCAGCGTCGGTTNNGCCGAGCAGGCTGGTCCCCAAGTTCCGCGCCATCACGTGGACGAGGCGCTCACGGCGCTGGAGTCCTTGTCTGGGTCGAGATCGCGCACTCATAGCGCACCGCCGGTGCGGATGTCTTAGCCGGCAGTACAAGCGCAAGCGGTCCGCTGTGTGCGCCCTGAGGTTCAAAGCACCGCCCAGGTCGCCACCACAACCACACCTTCTCTATGGAGATGTCCTTGACATCCTCCTGGCCACGAATGACCAGGACTCCAACCGCTACCGGCAGGCAACATGTGCAGGTTCGCGCTTGACCGACAGGGCCAAAACTCCCACGCCTTCACGCGCGGCCGCGCCATGGCCTGGCGCGGTTCACTGCGATTCCTGCAAACTTAAGGAGCACAACAGGTCTGGTTATCGCCGCCCAGAGCTGAACCTGCAGCCTTGCACCGAGGCCCGGAAGAGTTTCCTGGCGGCCCTGAACGAGCGGGTTTGCACCCTAGGAGCGAACTGATGACTGACGGCCACGGCGGCAACGCTCAGCTCGGTCACGAGCACCCGCCGGTCGCCCGCGATCACGAGGGCGGACACGATGCGGGGTCGCAGCGCGGTCACGCTCACGGTATAGGTGGTGATCACCATCATCAGCACCCGAGCGGCCTGAAAGGTTTCGTGCAGTCGATCGTTGGCCCGCACAGCCACGACGCGGCGGACTCGGTCGACTCGGCTCTTGAGGCCAGCGCAGAGGGGATCCGTGCGGTCAAGATCAGCCTGGTTGCGCTGGGCCTGACGGCGATCGCGCAGCTTGTCATGGTGATGACCACCGGGTCGGTCGCACTGTTGGCCGACACCATCCACAACTTCTCCGACGCGCTGACCGCCATACCCCTGTGGATCGCGTTCGTCTTGGCCAGGCGCGCGGCGAACCGTCGCTACACCTACGGGTACGGGCGGGCCGAGGACCTGGCCGGTGTTTTCATCGTGGCTATGATCGCGCTGTCCTCGATCCTTGCGGCCTACGAGTCGATCCGCCGACTCATCGACCCCCAGTCGATCAGCCACCCTTGGGTTGTGGCCGCAGCGGGTCTGATCGGGTTCGCCGGCAACGAGCTCGTGGCGCTCTACCGGATCCGGGTCGGTGCCAAGATCGGCTCTGCCGCACTGGTCGCGGACGGACTGCATGCCCGCACCGACGGGTTTACCTCCCTAGCCGTCGTGCTTGGGGCGATCGGGGTCATGGCCGGCTTCCCACTGGCCGACCCCATCGTCGGCCTGCTCATCACGGTGGCGATCCTTGCCGTCCTGCGCAGCGCGGCCCGAGACGTCTACCGGCGGCTGATGGATGCTGTCGACCCCGACCTGGTCGGCGCGGCCGAAGCGGCCTTGGGCGAGGTGCCCGGAGTGCGCAGCGTCGACAGTGTCCAGCTGCGCTGGATCGGGCACCGCATGCGCGCCGAGACCACCCTTACCGTCGACGAGACGCTCACCGTCGTCCAGGGCCACGCGATCGCCGACGAGGCCTATCATCAGCTGATCCACCGCGTTCCCCGCCTCGATGACGCCACCGTCCATATCAACCCCAGCACTCGGCCCGGCGTCGACCACCACGGAGCCACGGGACATCACCGGGGGCAGAGGCCGGGGGATGGGCCGTAACCAGATCGAAGTACGCACGCGCACGCAAGGACCATTGGTTGCCGTCCCCTTTGATGTCAGTGGCTCGATCGGTGGCCAGGACCGCAGTGCGACCAGAGTCGACATGGCACGGTTCGCCGAGCTCCGTGCCATGGGCAGTAGCAGCATCAACGACAGGCTCTTTGTCCCTGGCCGGTGTAGGTCTGTGGCCTGTCCCTTTCGACCAGTTCCAAACTCAGTCGCGAGCAGACACCGGCGCGCAGCCGGTTGTCAGCCCGCAGTCCCTCAGGTGTCGTACACCGCCGGTAGCTTGGCGTGCGCCGGTCTTGCTCCCAGAGACCATGCTGACCTGAGCGCCCAGGGTGCGTTCGGCCGTCAGGGCGCTGGTCGGCTCGAGTCAGCGGGGTTTACGGACGTGGAGACGTTCGATCGCGCCCATCGCCAGCCGCTCGCTCTCCTCGGCTGTGAGGCCGAACCCGCGCAGCGTGGTGGCGGGCCGGCGGGTGTAATGCTCGCCCTGCAGGGGAACGCTGACCAAGTCCACTGCGTGCTGGAGCGCACGCAGCGGCCAGAAGGACGCGCCGACGTGGTCGGCCAGCAGCAGGGGTCCCTCGGGCCGCAGGAAGCTGAGCGCCGGCTTTAGGAACCGTCTTGGACAGAGCTCGCGATGTTCATGTGTCCGGTGAGCGCATCCGAACAGTGGCAGTCCTAAGAAGTGAGCCCGAGGGGGCGAGCGCGATAGGGGGACGCACTCAATGCCGCATCGGGTGTGCGTTCTCTTTCGGTGCGGCCATGGCATTGAGGGCACGGTCACGGCGACCGGTCAGAGCGCAGGCCCACAGGTAGTTGATGCTGGCGATCTGGCCTGCAGCGATCAGAAGGTGCACGCCGGGCAGGATGACTGCGCCTCGCCCGAGGCTTCAGGCAGGAGCGAGCACCTTGTCATTCATGCTGCGAGCGTCTCAGGCAGTGTGGATTCAACGACATTCCCCTGGCCACCGGAGTCCCGGAATCCTAGCGGTCGTTCTTTCGTTATGTAAGCCAGAAGAACGATCGAGAAGGGCGGACAGATGGCAGCGAGTGTCGAGTTCGAGGACGACAACGGACAGGTGGTGCAGTATGTGCGCCACACCAACGGTGGCGGGCTGGTTTCACCGCGGGCGCGGGTGCACGAGGCGGCGAAGGTGGCTTCGACGGCCTACGTCGAAGCCGGTGCGCAGGTGGGCGACCGCTCTCGGATCGGCGAGGGGAGCTGGCTGGATCACGATGTGATCGTCGGGGAGGACGTCGTGGTCGCCGCGAACGTGCACCTTGGTCCGCGCACGCGTGCGGAGGACGGGACGTGGATCGGCACGGGAGCGCGGGTCGGGTCCGACGTCGTGATCGGGCGCGGTGCGCGGGTAGCGCCCGATGCCGTCGTCCGGGACACAGCCGTCCTGCGGCGTGCAGGCTCGGGCCGCTCGGAGTTCGGGATCGCGGCGTAGACCGGCTTGTGCGCGCGAGCAGGGCCGGGTAATCAGGGCGTGACGACGCCGACCACACCCTAGCTGGGCCGCAGGCGGATCGTCCTGCGGACATGGATGCTGGCCCCGATGCGTCCGGTCATCGTTCGGCAGTTGGGACGTCGGACGGTCGACAAGACACGACCGCACGTAGCCGATGTGAGGGCGCCTGCTCATAGTCGTTATGCACATAATCCGGAGGTGCCGATGTGCGGACGGTCCTTGGCGTCCAGCACGTGAGGAGAGCGACGCCGAGGTAAGTTATGACCTTGTCTTGTGGTACTACCAGCGGTACCATCATTGGGTGGCGTCCGTGGAGAAGATCATCTCTGGAATGAGAGACAAACCTAAGAACGTCCGCTACGAGGACCTCAACAAGGTTTGTGAACATTACTTCGGCCCGCCGCGCACCACCGGCGGATCCCATGCCGTCTTCAAGACGCCTTGGCCCGGCGACCCTCGCGTGAACGTCCAGAACGACAAAGGAAAGGTCAAGCCTTATCAGGTGCGGTAAGTCCTCGCGGCAATCGACAAGAAGGAGGCACAGTGAGGCAGACCCTTTTACGGCCCGACGTTTCCCACTACACGTATCGCGTGACCTGGTCGAGCGAGGATGACGAATTCGTCGCCGCATGCATTGAGTTCCCATCCCTGTCCTGGTTGGCGTCGTCCCAGGTGGATGCACTCACCGGCCTCGACGATCTGATCGCCGAGACCGTGGCAGACATGC
>PMJN01000418.1 GCA_003157445.1 Micrococcales bacterium | reverse complement strand
AACCTTCAGCAACCCGGACGAGCGCCGCAGGATGCGGATCAGGTCGGCGACGGCGTAGAAGTCGAGGTGACCGGTAAAGCCGAATCGGTCCCTCAGCGGGGCTGGTAGCAAACCGGAACGTGTCGTCGCGCCGACTACGGTAAATGCTGGCAGCTCCAGCGGGATTGCTGTGGCCCCCGGCCCTTTGCCGACGATCACGTCAACCCGGAAGTCCTCCATCGCCAGGTAGAGCATCTCCTCGGCGGCACGGGCCATCCGGTGGATCTCGTCCAGGAACAGCACCTCGCCCTCTGCCAAAGAGGACAGGATCGAGGCCAGGTCGCCGGCGTGCTGGATCGCCGGGCCGCTGGTGATACGGATGGGCTGCTCAAGCTCGGCTGCGACGATAAGGGCCAGTGTGGTCTTGCCCAGACCAGGAGGGCCCGACAACAACACGTGGTCGGGGGGTGTTCCTCGACGCTTGGCGGCCTCCAGAACTAGCGACAGCTGATCACACACCCGGTTCTGGCCGGGGAACTCGCTGAGCCTGCGAGGGCGCAGCGCCGCTTCGACCCTGCGTTCGGCGTCATCGCCACCGGCGTCGACGATCCGCGCAGTGGCCTCGATCATCGAGGGACTCTCCTGGTCGTCTTGTGCGAAGTAGTCGCTCATCGCCCCAGCTCCTGCAACGCGGCACGCAGCAGGGCGGAGACGTCCGACTCGTCCCCGGCCTGCGGTCTGACAGTCTCTACGGCATCATCGGCCTGTCTTGACGACCACCCGAGACCGACCAGGGCATCGTGTACCTGCGCGGTCGCCTTGTCGCCAGCCGGCCGTCTTGGATCGGATGAGGCACCGCCGGACGGAGCACCAATCTTGTCGCGAAGCTCCAGGATGATCCGCTCTGCGCCCTTCTTGCCGATTCCAGGGATCTTGGTCAGCGCAGCGAGGTCTCCCTCTCCAATGGCACGGCGTAGCCCGTCGGGGGCGTGAATAGCCAACATCGCCAGGGCAAGCCGAGGGCCAACGCCAGAGACCGTCTGGACCTGGGTGAAGATGGTCCGCTCATCCTCATCCGCGAAACCGTAGAGCGTCAGTGACTCCTCGCGGACGACAAGGGTGGTGGCCAAGGCTGCCTCGGCACCAGGACGCAGGGTCGCTGCAGTCCCTGCGGTGGTATGCAACAACAGGCCCACTCCTCCGACGTTGATCACCGCCGAGTCAAGACCAGCGGACAGCACCACGCCCCGCACGGAAGCGATCATCGACTGCCTGCCTTTGAAGTTTGTTGCGGGCGAGTGGGTTCTTGGTCAGCGAGCTGAGCTGCGACGGCTTGCTGCAAGCGGTTCTGAGCTGTGCCACGCCATACCTGACAGATGGCCAGTGCGAGCGCATCGGCGGCGTCCGCGGGTCTGGGAGGGGTGTCCAGTCGAAGGATGCGGGTGACCATCGCGGTTACTTGAGCCTTGTCAGCGCGACCGTTGCCGGTCACTGCAGCCTTGACCTCTGTAGGCGTGTGCATGGCCAGCGGCAGCCTGAGACGGGCGGCAGCGAGCATCGGAACCGCGGACGCCTGGGCGGTGCCCATGATCCCCTTGATGTTGGCCTTGGCGAAGACCCGCTCCACCGCCACGGCGTCCGGTTCGTAACGCGCCATCCACTCGTCGATCTCGATCTGCAGCGCGTACAGCCTCATGGCCGGGTCATCGGAGGTCGGAGTACGGACCACCCCGACAGCGATCATTCGCAATGGCTTTCCGAGATCGCCTTCGACGATGCCAAGGCCGCACCGGGTCAGGCCGGGGTCGACACCCATGACACGCACGCTGAGAGCTCCTCACTCTTCCGAACACCTGTTCGGAAGAAACCTACAGCGTGCGGTTGGGATCTCTGGGCCGACTCGCCGCAAAGGGAGCCCTGCATGCCAGGTTGCCCGCTGAACTGGGCCAATTGATTGTGGTGCTATTCGTCGTCCTCGAGCTCGGCAAGGATCTCGTCGCTCACGTCGCCGTTGGCCCAGACGTTCTGAACGTCGTCACTGTCCTCCAGTGCCTCGATGACCCGGAACATCTGACGGGCAGCATCAAGGTCAAGCTCAACTTCGACCGTGGGGATGAAGGAAGCCTCAGCCGAGTCATAGTCGATGCCAGCTCCCTGTAGTGCTGTGCGCACAGCCACGAAGTCGCCCGGCTCGCTGACGATCTCGAATGCCTCACCGATGTCGTTGATCTCCTCGGCGCCAGCGTCCAAGACTACCTCGAGCAGGTCATCCTCGCTCTTGTCACCTTTGGGGACGATCACAACACCCTTGCGGGCGAAGACGTAGGAGACGCTGCCAGGATCGGCAAACTGGCCACCGTTGCGGTTCAGTGCGGTGCGCACCTCGGCGGCGGCACGGTTGCGGTTGTCGGTTAGGCACTCAATCAACAAGGCCACACCGTGGGGGGCGTAACCCTCGTAGGTGATCGTCTGCCAGTCCGCACCGCCGGCGGTGGCGCCGCTGCCCCGCTTGACGGCATTGTTGATGTTGTCATTGGGCACGCTGAGCTTCTTGGCCCTCTGGATGGCATCGAAGAGCGTCGGGTTGCCGGCGACGTCACCGCCACCGGTGCGCGCAGCCACCTCGATGTTCTTGATCATCTTGGCGAAGAGCTTGCCGCGCTTGGCGTCGATGACCCCCTTCTTGTGCTTGGTCGTCGCCCATTTGGAATGACCGCTCATCGCTTCTCCCTCGACGGCCGAACCGTCATCGACATCGTGGCCGATCCTACTGATCGGTGTTCTTGCGTTCAGCGCAGCGTGACTTAACCCAGTGCTGCGCGAATCATCTGCGTGAAGTACTCATGAATTCGGTGGTCCCCGGTGACCTCGGGGTGGAACGACGTCGCGAGCAGGTTGCCTGACCGGATCGCGACAACCTTGCCTGCGCCAGGCCCGCCTTCGACCCTGGCCAGCACCTCAACGCCCTCTCCCATCTGTTCGACCCACGGAGCCCGGATGAAGATGGCTTTGAAGGTGGACGGGTGTCCAGTCGGGACAGCCGTCGACGCAGCGATCGCCGGGATGTGAAGGTCGGTCTCGAAGGAGTCCACCTGGCGTCCAAAGGCGTTTCTTCGCACCGTGATGTCCA
>PMJN01000053.1 GCA_003157445.1 Micrococcales bacterium | reverse complement strand
CTCTTGTGCCGTGTCAGCCTCGACGTCGGCGAACACGTGCGGGTGGCGACGCACGAGTTTTTCGACGATCCCGCCGGCCACGTCGTCGATCCCGAATGGCACCTCAGGGTGCTCCTGGCCTATCCGCGCATGAAAGGCGACCTGCAGCAGGAGGTCGCCGAGCTCCTCGACCATGTGACTCTGGTCCCCTGACTCGATGGCCTCAACCAGTTCGTGAGCCTCTTCGATCGCATATGGCACCAGGGACTCATGGGTTTGTTCGGCGTCCCAGGGACAGCCCCCCGGCGAACGCAGCCGGTCCATCACGGCGACAAGGTCGAGCAGCCGCGACCCCGGAACGTCATAGGACCCGACGAGAATCTCCACCTCTGGCGGATCCTGACGCCTGCTGACCTCGGCGGCCAGTGCATCGGTCAAGCCTTGGTCACCATCGGCGGAGCCGATCCAGACCACCTCACCGTCCTCGGTCCGGTCTACCAGCAGGCGGGCCAGAGCCACAGGCTCTTGCTCGCCCAGGTGTCCGGCCGCAATACCGGACTCCTGTATCGCGTTCAGCTGTGTCTCGTCCTCGTCCCTGGTCAGGACATGGGCCGCTCTGGTCAGCGCAGTCCAAGCATCGCGGGAGAACAGTCCCGGGGCGATCCGAGGTGTGGTCAGCAGCAGGGTCAACCGGCGCACCTTTTCGTCAGCCAGCGGCGTCAAGGGGCAACCGTTGACGTGCTGGCCTTGATCCAGTCGGGGGAGGTCGGGGCGAGCGCGGCCTGTTTGGCGTCAAGGGTGCCGTAGCGGGGGTTGACGGTGATGTTGGCCTTGGAAAGCTTTGTCAGGATGGAGTTCTTGCTTGCCTGGCTCAGCGACGGGATCGCCAGCTGCATCCGGACGAAGTCAATCAGGGCGGGCGAGGGGTTGGCCACCTTGGGGATCGCCTTGCGCGCCTGAGCGGCGCTGACCCCCTTGCCGGTGCGATCGGCCTCGGCAATAACATATGGCGCGAGGATCAGGTTGAGCAGGACCAAGCGCGTCGAGACCTTCTGCTGCTGCTGAGCCGTGGCCAGCGTGGCGAGCTGGAGGGAGGCGGTCTGGACGTCCTTGTCGCTGATCGCGCTCCCGTTCACGATCGCTGCGGCGCCGGCCTGCTGCGCGCCGCAGGCCGACAGAGTCAGGCTCGAGCCCAGAAGAACCACTGCCACAAGGGCTGTGCTAGCAGTACGGGTCTTACCCAGCATGGATCGGATGTGCTGCAAAGGCGCCAAGGCCGTTCCTTTCGTCATCATCGCTGCTGGTTGGCCGCGACTCGTGCTGCGTCCGGCACGCTGTCAAGTAGAACCACTTCGATCAGGTCACTTGCCCACCGCAGAACCGCGGTGTCCCGCAACGGCTGGCCACCCACCCGTGCAGTCATCGGTCTGGGCACCAAGATCGTACGGACTGTCTCCTTGACCAACGAGCCCGGGTACAAGCGCCGGAGCCGCAACTGCCGACTCTCGGGCAGCTGGAGCGGGCCGAACCGTATGAAGTTGCCCTGGACACCGATGTTGGCCACGTCCGCCTTGCGGGCCACCGTTCGCAGACGGGCCACCTCGAACAGGTTACGCACCGGCTCGGGCGGGGTGCCATAACGATCCTGCAGCTCGGCCTCGATCTCGGCCAGCCCGGCCGCATCCTGGACCGTGGCAAGTTTCTTGTAGGCCTCCAGACGCAACCGCTCCCCCGGGACGTACTCGTGCGGCAGGTGCGCATCGACGGGAAGCTCGATCTTGATCTCCGAGGGTGGCGCCTCGCCACCCTCGCCACGAAAGTCAGCCACCGCTTCACCAACCAGGCGGATGTAGAGGTCGAAACCGACCCCGGCAATATGGCCGGACTGCTCACCACCGAGCATGTTGCCCGCACCACGGATCTCCAGGTCCTTCATGGCCACCGCCATACCGGCACCGAGATCTGTGTGACTGGCGATCGTGGCGAGCCTGTCATGAGCGGTCTCGGTCAGTGGCTTCTCCGGCGGATACAGGAAGTAGCAGTAGGCGCGTTCACGACCACGACCCACCCGGCCACGCAACTGGTGGAGCTGGCTGAGTCCGAGCACGTCGGCCCGTTCCACGATGAGGGTGTTCGCGTTGGAGATGTCCAGGCCGGTCTCGATGATCGTTGTGCAGACCAGGACGTCGAAGCGCTTCTCCCAGAAGTCGACGACNNGCGAATCCTGGCGGCGGCCTTCTCAATGGACGACACCCTGTTGTGGATCAGGAACACCTGACCCTCGCGCAGGAGCTCGCGGCGGATCGCGGCAATGATCTGCTTCTCGTCATATGCGCCCACGAAAGTCAGAACCGGGTGACGCTCCTCGGGCGGGGTGGTCAGCGTGGACATCTCGCGGATGCCGGTGACGGCCATCTCCAGGGTGCGCGGGATGGGAGTCGCCGACAGGGCAAGAACATCAACCGCCGTGCGCAGGCGCTTGAGCTGCTCCTTGTGCTCGACGCCGAAGCGCTGTTCCTCGTCGACCACCACCAGCCCGAGGTCCTTGAAGGCAATCTCGTTGCCCAGCAACCGATGGGTGCCGATGACGAGGTCGACCGTGCCGTCGGCCAACCCCGTCACGACCTCCTTGGCCTGCGCATCGGACTGGAACCGCGACAACGCCTTAACCACGACGGGGAAGGGAGCGTACCGCTCCGAGAAGGTCTGGAGATGTTGTTGCACCAGCAGCGTTGTGGGCGCCAAGATCGCGGCCTGCTTGCCGTCTTGGATGGCCTTGAAAGCTGCGCGCACCGCGATCTCAGTCTTGCCGTAGCCGACATCGCCACATATGAGCCGGTCCATCGGGACCTCTTTCTCCATGTCGATCTTGACCTCATCGATACTGCTCAGCTGGTCAGGGGTCTCGACATAGACGAAGGCGTCCTCAAGCTCACGCTGCCACGGCGTGTCGGGTCCAAAGGCATGACCCTTGGTCGCCATCCGAGCGCTGTAGAGCCGGATCAGCTCACCGGCGATCTGTTTGACGTGCTTCTTGGCCCGACCCTTGGTCTTGGCCCAGTCGGCGCCGCCCAGCTTGTGCAGCGTAGGCGCCTCGCCGCCGACGTAGCGGGTGATCTGATCGAGCTGGTCGGTGGGCACGAAGAGGCGGTCAGCGGGTTGTCCCCTCTTGCTGGCGCCATACTCCAGCAAGAGGTATTCGCGGGTGGCCCCGCCGACGGTGCGCTGCACCATCTCGACGAACTTGCCCACGCCGTGCTGCTCGTGCACGACGTGGTCGCCCAGGCGCAGCTCCAGCGGATCGACCTGGTTGCGCCGCCGGACCGGCATCCGGCGCATGTCCTTGGTAGAGGTGCCGGCACCGCTGCCGCTCGTCAGATCGGCCTCTGTGACAACGACGAGCTTGGCCCCCGGTGCGACGAACCCATGCCCCAGCGCCCCCGTGGTCACTTGCACGAGGCCGGCAGGCAGCCCCTGCAGCATGCCCGGGGTGGCCTCGAGATGGTTGGGGACATCGTTGTCCGACAGGACCTCGCTGACGCGTGCGGCCAGGCCGCGGCCGTCGGTCACCACCAGCGTGTGCCATCCCTGCCCTGCCCAGCCTCGCAGGGCCTCGACCGCGCGATCGGTGTCACCTCGATAGGACTCGATGTCGCCAGACTCCACGCGCAGAGGTTCCTGGTCGGGTCCGGCGAGCTCGGCGTCGGCGCCGAAGCTGGTCAGCGACCACCAGGGCCGGCCAGTCTTCAGCGCGTGGGCGCGGACGTCCTCCAACAGCCAGTACGAGGCCGTACCCAGGACCCTCTGCAGATCGATGGGCACGGCGTTGCCCGATACCGCGTTGGACCAGCTCGCCTCGAGAAACTCGGCGCTGGTGGCGACCAGGTCGTGGGCTCGTTTGCGCACCCGCTCGGGATCGGTCAGGACCACATGGGTGCCTGGCTCCAGCACGTCGAGCAGGTTCTCCATGCCGTCAACCAGGGCGGGAGCCAGGGACTCCATCCCCTCCACTGCGATGCCCTCGGCCACCTTGGTCAGCATGTCCGCGACCCCGGGCAGCTGGGTCGCGAGCGCACCGGCACGCTCCCGGACGGCGTCGGTGAGCAGGATCTCGCGACACGGCGGGGCCCACAGCCCGTGCTCGGCAATCTGCAGGCTGCGCTGATCGGCAACCTTGAACCAGCGGATCTCCTCTACCGTGTCGCCCCAGAACTCGATCCGGACAGGGTGCTCTTCGGTGGGGGAGAATACATCGAGAATGCCGCCACGCACAGCGAACTCGCCGCGGCGTTCCACCAGGTCAGTGCGCACGTACGCGGCTGCCGCCAGTGCGTCGACAACCACTTCCAAAGGCATCTGATCGCCGACCTTCAGGGCCACCGGCACAAGCTCGCCCAGCCCCTTGACCAGCGGCTGCAACAGAGCGCGAACGGGTACCACCACGACATCCAGGCGCCCGTACATCGGGTCGCTGGCATCAGGATGGGTGAGCCGGCGCAAGACGGCCAACCGTCGGCCCACGGTGTCACTGCGCGGGCTCAGCCTCTCGTGCGGCAAGGTCTCCCAGCTGGGAAAGTCCGCCACGACGTCACTGGGCAGGAAGCATCGAAGAGCCGCCACCAGGTCCTCGGCCTCACGACCGGTGGCGGTCACGGCCAGGATCGGGCGTCGCACGCAGGGGTCGTGAGCACCAGCAAGAGCAGCGATCAGTGGCGGGCGAGCGCCCGCGGATACGGCGATCTCCAGGGCCCCAGAGGCGCCG
>PMJN01000383.1 GCA_003157445.1 Micrococcales bacterium | reverse complement strand
GCCAGCGGCGCGGGCGCCGAGCACGCCGGCAAGGCCCAGACCAAGGATGGTCACGGCTACGATCGCGAACAGCCTGGTGGCCTGGTCTGTGGCGAGCATGCCCAGGAAGGGGATCAGTCCGCCGACGGCGAAGCTGGTCGCCGAGGCGCCCGCGGCCTGGCGTGGTCGTGCCTTGGTCGCCTCGTGATGACCGAGCTCGTCACGCAGGTGAGCCTGCAGAGGGTCCTGCGCGTGCAGGGCCACGGCCACCGCCTCGGCGAGCTCGCGTGGCACCCCGCGCGTCTGGTAGATCTGAGTGAGTTCTTCCAGCTCCCCTTCGGGATCGGCTGCCAGCTCGGCCATCTCGGTCTGCCGGTCTGCGTCCTCGACGTCCGACTGCGAGCTGACCGACACGTACTCACCGGCGGCCATGGCCATCGACCCGGCCGCCAGTCCCGCGATACCCGCGGTCAGGACGGCTCCGGTCGATGCGCCACTTGCTGCCACGCCCACCAGAAGGCTCGAGGTCGACACCAGCCCGTCATTGGCGCCCAGCACAGCCGCGCGCAGCCAACCAGCCCGACCGGTATTGTGCCCCTCGGAGTGCCCTGCCAGCACGTCGAAGAAGCCACTGGCCACAGTGCCCGAACGTTCCGCCTTGCTCACGAATCCTCCTAGTTGGTTCTGCTTTGCGGCCACGACCCGCTGGGTCTGTCAGCACTGGTCACCCTAGAGCCTCACGATCTCAACGCATCGTGAGCAGGTTTGCGTGACTCGGTGCTAGTGGGTGCCCAGCTGGACGGCTTTGACGATGAGCAGCGCGGCGCTGATCACGAGGTAAATCCGCAGGGTCATCATTCCCAGCTTGAGGCCGGGGGACCATCGGACGGGTCGCAGCAGTGCCAGCTGCGGCATCCGCCAGGTCGCTCTGTCCCGCTTGTCGATGGCAGGTGGGGCCGTGGTCGGCTGGCCTCGTGCCCGCATGATGGCCAGAGCGACTGTGGCCGAACCGCCCAGCACTGTGAACGCGACTGCCAGGTACACGGTGACCAGGGTGACGTTCAGCCCGGGGAACAAGGTGGTGGCCATCAGCACACCCGACAACAGCAGCAGGACCCCGATGATGATGGCGGCCAGAGCGTTGAGCCACTTCGAGTTGACCCAGGGGCCCAAGACTTCTCGGTCATTGCACAACAGCAGCAGGAAGACGCTCGCGCTGGGCAGCAGCAGCCCGGCGAGGGCTTGGACGCTGGTGGTGATCAGTCCCAGCGGTGCTCCGGGGATCAGCACGAGTGCGGCTGCCCCGATCACCAGGGCACTGAACATGGCGTAGAACGGCTTGGCATCGCGCAACCCGCGGTGCAGTGAGTGGCGCATGTTGAACATGTCGCCGAAGGCGTAGGAGGTGGCCAGGGTCACCGCCGCGGCGCCGATGATGGAGGCGTCAAGGAGCAGGATGGCGTACATCCCTCCCAGCAACCGGCTGTGTTGGGCCAGCAGATGCGCGACGCCACCGGCGTCGGTGAAGTGCCCGGTCTGCCCGGTGCTGACGGCCGCCCAGGTGGCGGTGATGATCAGCGCGCCCGCCCCGGCCACGACCACGAACGAGCCCAGCACGGTATCGGTGCGTGCGTAGCCGATGAACCGCGGCGTGATCCTTTTGTCGATGATGTTGGACTGCTGGAAGAACAGCTGCCACGGCGCGACCGTGGTGCCCACGATGGCGATGATCAGCAGGACCGCGTCACTGCTGATCCCGCCTTGGATGCCGGGCACCACCAGGTGTTTTGCAGCCGATCCCCAGCTGGGATGGGACAGCAGCAGCATCGGGATCTGGACAAGGCTGACCGCGATGAACGCGAACATGGCCCGTTCCCACCGGGCGAAGGACCCGGAGGCGGTGATCGCGATCAGTGCTACCGCGGCCAGCGGCACCACCAGGTAGGGGGACAGGCCGATGTAGCTGGCGGCCAGAGAGACGCCGATGAACTCGGTGGCGATGGTAAGAAAGTTCAGGACGAACAGGTCCCCGACGCTGAACCAGCCCCAGCCTTTGCCGAAGCGTTCGTTGATCAGTCGGGCATGTCCCACCCCGGTCACCGCACCTAGTCGGACGACCATCTCCTGGTTGACGATCAGCACCGGGATCAGCAGCAGGAGCACCCACAGCAGGCTGTAGCCGTANNCCGACCATCACGATCAGGCCCGGGCCCAGGATCGCGGCAAAGGTCAGAAGTCGCCGCTTCAGGGTTGTGCTCTCATCGGATTCGTCGAGGCGAATCGTTCCCAAGGCGCCCTGGATATCGCCGAGATGGGCGCTGTCGAGCACCGCGGAGGGTGCTAGGAGCACCTTGGGCTGCTCGTCAGCTTTCGCGTCCGGGTCTGGCTCGACACTCATCATGGCTCCTCAGCGCAGACAAGAGCCCATCAACGAGCCCCGCCGACATGCTGCCGGTGGTGAGCAGCAGGTGGTCAGGACGACAGGATGGGCAGGAAAAGGGATAGGGGGGGCCAACTAGGACCACTCGAATCCACGAGCCTCACCCCCTTTTCTGTCTGTTTCACGACGATGTTGACCCCATGATCCTAGCGGGGGCCGTAGGCGAGATGAAACTGGCGGCGCCGGGGCCGTCAGTTAGGCTCTAACGCTCCGAAGAGGTCGCGCCGGCCCCTTGGCCGTCTTCGGCATCGGGATGCTGGGGTCGCTCGCGGCGGCGCCAGTCATCAGGGATTGTCGCCTCCAGAACATCATCGAAGGTGATCACCCCGAGAAGTCGCCGCTGCACGTCGACGACAGGGACCGTGACCAGGTTGTAGTCAGCCATCAGCAATGCGACCCCGACCAGGTCGGTGTCGGGCCCGACCCGGACTGGTTCGGTATCCAGGATGTCTTGCAGCGGTGCAGCCGGGTCGGCTTGGACCAGCATCACCAGGGTGGTCAGGCCGGCCAGCCGACCCACCGCGTCCACCGCGTGCACCGTGTTCAGCGCTTCGGGCTGCACAGAGGTGGCTTGGGCGACCGCGGCCATCGCCTGCCCGACGCTCGCCTCGGCCGAGACCGCCAGGACGTCGAGGTTCATCACCCCGCCGGCACTTTCCGGGTTGAACCCCAACAAGGTGAGGACCTTGGTCCGCAGTGCCAGTGGCATTGCTTCCAGCACCGGGTCGCGTCGTCTCTGTGGCAGTTCGGCCACCGCATCGGCGGCGTCATCGGCACGCATATGACTGAGCACGTCGGCGACCTCCGCATCGCTGCGATCACCGAACAACC
>PMJN01000317.1 GCA_003157445.1 Micrococcales bacterium | reverse complement strand
TGGGGGGCCCGGACATATGTCCGGATTCTTTCTCTGGAACGTGATCGACTCCGCCGGGAGTCCACGGGTGGCAGCGCAGAAGGCGCCGGGCAGCAAGCCAGGAACCACGAAGGAGCCCGAACCGCTCGATCGCGGTCAGTGCGTATGCAGAGCAGGAAGGGTAGTACCGGCACGTCGGCGGCCGCATCGGTGACCAGACCAGCTGATAGGCCCGGATCAGCCAGATCGCGGGGGCTGCGACAGCAGCACGTAGGGAAGGTAATGACATACGGCTTCAGCCTCTTTCCTGTGAGGAAGCCCGGCGCAGCACGGTGGCCAGCAATCTGTCCAGGTCCTGAGCCAAAACCGCTGTTGGCGTACCAGGCAGGTCGGTCTTAGCGCGGATAACCACATCAACGCCCTGGGGCAGTTGATCTATCCGGTGACTCATCAGAGCTCGCAAGACCCGTTTGGTGCGATTGCGCACAACAGCGTTACCCACAGCCTTAGACACGACAAGACCGACCCGCGGCGGTTGACCCGCACGCGCATCGGTCTTGTTGACGTGAACCACGATGAAGCGGCTGCCGGAACGAGATCCGCCTGCTCCGCGTGCCCCCCGAAAAACGGCGGCGAAATCGGTGCTGCTTCGCAGACGATGACGCGCTGGCAGCACGCGTCGAGCCTCAGGCGGACAGTTCGGAGCGACCCTTGAGGCGACGAGCGGCCAGGATGGCGCGGCCGGCGCGGGTGCGCATGCGCAGGCGGAAGCCGTGGGTCTTGGCCCGTCGACGATTGTTCGGCTGGAAGGTGCGCTTACTCACGAGGTTCTCCGTTACTGCACAGCCATCCGTGGATCTGTGCTGAAGGTGGTGCGGGGTACAGGGTGGGACGAGTCAACTCATTCAAGGGGCGATAATCCCCACTGCGTTCGAGACGCTGATCGGCCACAATCGGAAGCCCGCGGCCACCAGAAACGGCGTGGAATGCACGGGCATGCGAAAACGGCCCTCAACACAGGCTTGGTCCACGGTACGGGAGCCGGTAGGGCACGGTCAAACTCGTGGGGTTTGCCTTTGCCCTGTGCCACCAAAATGGGCGAAAACAGCCTATGTTGATCCAGCAGGGCTATCCCTGTCAGGCGACACGCCGGTTAACATTCGATTCTGTGAGCATGAACACTACGATTTAGACCCTCGTACGGCTCCCCGTGAGGGCAGAACGCTCGTTGGCTTCCGCGGCCCACATCAACTGTCCACAGCATATGCACAGCTGTGGACAACCGTGTGGAAGAAAGGCATAAGATGCTCTGGCGTCCAAAGGACTGGCGTCGCATCGCATCATGACAACGGGAGTGGAGATGTACCGATTGTGACGCAAGTACAGGTTGATTTCGGCCACGTCTGGCACAACACGTTGACCGCACTGGACGCGAACGGGCTAGCCCCAACCCAGCGTGCGTTCCTGCGCCAGGCCAAGTTCGTGGGCCTACTAGAGAAGACCGCGCTCCTAGCCGTACCGGACGAGTACACAAAAGACATCGTTGAGACCCGAGTACGCGAACAGGTGGTCTCGGCGCTGTCCAGTCAGCTGGGCATGGACATCCGTCTGGCAGTCACCGTTGACCCTGCGTTACGCGTAGAGAATGCAGCCGACGATACCCCTGAGGCCGAGGCCATCGCTGATCTGGCCAGCCTGACGGAGTTGGAAGCTGACGAGCTGCCAGACTTGAGCTCGCCTTTCAGCACGATTCGGGCCACGTCCGCGGGTGGGCAGTCCAGTCGGCCACGCATCGCCGACCGTGATGCCACCGAGGTCGAAGCCACCCGACTCAACCCCAAGTACACCTTCGACACTTTCGTCATCGGCGCCAGCAACCGCTTTGCACACGCGGCGGCCGTGGCGGTGGCTGAGGCCCCAGCCAAGGCCTACAACCCGCTGTTCGTCTATGGCCAGTCTGGACTGGGCAAGACCCACTTGCTGCACGCGATCGGCCACTACGCACGTAATCTCTATCCGAACGTGCGGGTGCGATACGTGAACTCAGAGGAGTTCACCAACGATTTCATCAACAGCATCCGCGACGACAAGGCCTCGGCCTTCCAAAGCCGCTACCGCAACGTTGACGTACTCCTGATCGATGACATCCAGTTCCTGCAGGGCAAGGTGCAAACCCAGGAGGAGTTCTTCCACACCTTCAACACTCTGCACAATGCCAACAAGCAGGTCGTGATCACCTCCGACCTGCCGCCCAAACAGCTGGGTGGCTTCGAGGAGCGGATGCGCAGCCGCTTCGAATGGGGCCTGCTCACCGACGTTCAGCCCCCAGACCTCGAAACCCGTATCGCCATCCTGCGTAAGAAGGCGATACAGGAAAAAATGACGACCCCTGACGAGGTACTCGAGTTCATCGCGAGCAGGATCACGACCAACATTCGTGAGCTCGAGGGTGCGCTCATCCGGGTCACGGCGTTCGCAAGCCTGAACAGGCAGTTCGTCGACCTCAACCTGGCCGAGATCGTGCTCAAGGACATCTTCCCGCAGGATCAGGGCAACCAGATCACATCCGCGACGATCATGGCCCAGACCGCGGCATACTTCGGCCTGACCATGGAGGACCTGTGTGGCGCCTCACGATCCCGGGTCCTGGTCACCGCCAGACAGATCGCGATGTACCTGTGTCGTGAGCTGACCGAGCTGTCCCTACCCAAGATCGGCCAGCTGTTCGGCGGTCGCGATCACACCACGGTCATGCACGCCGACCGCAAGATCCGTCAGCTGATGGGCGAACGCCGCGCAACCTACAACCAGGTCACCGAACTGACCAACCGGATCCGCAACCAGTCTCGTTAGCAGCACTGGTTCTGCATCCACAGGGTTGTGCACAACCCTGTGGCCTTGTTATCGGCCTGTGACCAGCCGGACACCTCCGCGTCATCTCCGTCGTCCACAGCCTGGGGATAACTCTGTGGACGTTTGTTCGTCGCCGTCACGCACCGCTTGTGGACCCGAAGAGGACAAGTTGTGTATAAAGACCTCTGCGCTGTTAGTAACCGCCGCTTCGTAGGTCCCGGCCTGTGGACGGCCAAGGACGCTGCACAGGACCACCTTGTTGTCCACGGTCCTGCTCCACCGTTCATCCACACGGCCCTAGCGACGCCACCTGCAAAGACATGGGTTTTCCACAGAATCCACAGGCCCTATGACGATGACGAGACCTCAGAGAGATGGATTCCGCTCCGAGTACCTGGGGACGAACGACTCAAGGTCAAGTCAGCTAGGTTTCCTTACATGAACCACAAGAACTCCAAGCCAGATGTTTGGCTGAGAGTCTCCGTAGCACTAAGGTCAATCCGCACCTCTGTAAAGCACTGCTGTGTCGCTGTCAGCACCCACGTATGTCGAAGGGCGGGTTACCGATGAAGTTTCGGGTTGAACGCGATGTTCTCGCCGAGGCTGTGACGTGGGTCGCCCGAGGCCTGCCAAATCATCCGCCGGTCCCTGTACTAGCCGGCGTCCTGATCGATGCCCGTGACGACGGGACTCTGACCCTGTCGGCTTTCGATTACGAGGTCTCAGCCAAGATCACGGTCGCCGCCGAGGTGGGAGAATCCGGCACTGTCCTGGTACTCGGGCGGCTCCTGGCTGATATCTCGCGCAACCTGCCGGCTCGGCCCATCGATGTAGTCAGCGAAGGCACCAAGGTTCAGGTGACGTGTGGATCAACCCGGTTCAGCCTGCTGATGATGCCGGTCGACGACTACCCCACTTTGCCCACGGCCCCAGCTGCCAGTGGCACCATCGCGGGCGACGTTTTCACCCAGGCCGTTGCCCAGGTCTCGATCGCGGCTGATCGCGGTGACACCCTGCCTATCCTGACCGGTGTACGAGTCGAGATCGAAGGAGAGAAAATCACTCTGCTCGCCACCGACAGGTACCGTCTCGCAATGCGTGAGCTGACCTGGAACCCCGAGGCGACCGACGCTAGCTACGTTGCCCTGGTGCCGGCCCGGACCTTGTCCGACACAGCCAAGGCCCTGGGGGCACTCGGCTCCATCGAGATTCACCTCGGTAGCGGTACCACAGGTGACGGTTTGATCGGTTTCGAGGCTGGTCAGCGCCTCACGACTACGCGTTTGCTCGATGGCGAATACCCTAAAGTCACTTCAATCTTTCCTTCCAGTGCAGATACTGAGTCGGTGATCGAGACCGCTCTGCTCGTGGAGGCGGTTAAGCGAGTAGCACTAGTTGCCGAGCGCAACACTCCCGTCCGTCTGCGCTTCAGCGACGGCCAGGTCGCGATTGAAGCTGGCACTGGCGACGGTGCCCAAGCCAGTGAAGCGGTTGAGGCGGTCCTGACTGGGCCGGAGATCGAGATCGCCTTCAACCCGCAGTTTCTGCTGGATGGACTGGGGGCGGTCGGCACGAACTACAGCCGGTTGTCCTTCACGCAGAGCAGTCGCCCTGCGGTGCTTTCCGGTCAGGCCGAGCTCGACGGGCCTGCCGACACGTCCTACCGCTACGTCCTCATGCCTGTGCGTTTTGCCAGCTGACATTCAATTCACGGATAGGGATTACACCATGCATATTGGTCTCGTCGGGCTCGGCAAGATGGGCGCCAACATGCGCGACCGGATCCGCAGCGCAGGTCACGAGGTCACCGGCTATAGCCGCACCTCACCCACTCGCGACGTCGCGAGCCTGGAGGAGCTGATCGCCGCTCTACCGAGCCCTCGCATCGTGATTGTGATGGTCCCAGCCGGCGCTGCGACAGCCCAGACAATCACCGCTCTGGGAGCACTTCTCTCCAAGGGCGACCTACTCGTGGACGGTGGCAACAGCAAGTTCACCGACGACATCCTTCATGCCAAGGAACTAGAAGCCAAGGGGATCGGCTTCGTCGACTGTGGCGTCAGCGGAGGTGTCTGGGGTAAGGACAACGGCTACGGCCTAATGTGTGGCGGTGACGCCGCCCACGTCGAGATGGTTATGCCGATCTTCGACGCCCTTCGTCCGGAGGGCCCCCGCGACGAAGGTTTTGTCCACGCCGGCGAGGTCGGTTCCGGGCACTACGTCAAGATGGTGCACAAC
>PMJN01000134.1 GCA_003157445.1 Micrococcales bacterium | reverse complement strand
CCTGGAGCTGTTGGCGACCATCTCAGTGGCGCTGGTGGCGGTGACCGTCGGTATCCGGCTGGCAACCGGCTCCATGCCATTGGCCACCGCCATGGTGGCGATTCTGCTCGCCCCCGAGGCCTATTGGCCCATTCGTCGGGTAGGCACGGAATTCCACTCCGCTGCTGACGGAGCCCAAGCGCTGATCGACGTCATGGCCGAGATTGGCGCACCCAGCTACCGTCGCGGCACCGCTGAGTGCGCGGTGTCGGTGCCCGACGACAATGAAACTCGTCTCGAGTCGTGTCCTGTGGTGGGCGATGGGGTTTGTTACATCTTCCCGGGCACGACCACCGGAGTGTTGAAGGACGTGTCCTTCAACCTCCCAACCGGACTCACAGTGGTGACTGGCCCGTCGGGGGTCGGCAAGTCGACACTGCTGGAGCTGCTGGCCGGGCTCCGTCGGCCGAGTGCTGGCACCATTACCGCACCCGGTTCACATCTGGTCAGTCAACGGCCGTTCCTGGCGCCCGGGACTGTCCGCGAGAACCTCACCCTGGGCAACGACTGCCCCGACGACGAGCTCTGGCAGATCTTGGATATGGTCGGGCTGGACCACATGGTCGCCACCTTGTCCGATGGTCTGGACACCCGGCTCGGCGACGACGGGTTCGGGCTGTCGGCCGGCCAGCGGGCCCGCCTCACCCTGGCCAGGGCCGCCCTCTCGACGGCCCCGCTGATCCTGCTCGATGAGCCAACCGCCCATCTCGACGACGAGTCAGCGGCCTTGGCACACCAGCTGATCCAGAAGCTTGCCGAGCTGCGCACCGTCGTAGCGGTCAGCCACCGGCCCGAGCTGCTCACCCTCGCCGACGAACACATCCACCTCGCCCCGCATCCCGCCCCACACCTCGCCGCGGTCCTGTCATGACGGTCCTCCACCCCCGAGCGACCTTCGCCGGCGCAGAACCGGGGGTTCGTCCAACCCCTCAGACCCACATAAGTAGGGCGATTCTTGGCGCTGGGCTGCTGGGTGGGATCGCGACCACCTCCGGCATCGCCCTGACAGCCACCTCAGGCTGGCTCATCGTCCGCGCCAGCCAACGCCCCCCCATCCTGCTGCTGTTCACCGCAATCGTGGCCGTGCGCGCCTTCGGCATGGCCCGGCCCGCCTTTCGATACTGGGAGCGCTTGCGCTCGCACGACGCCGCCCTCGCAGACCTCGCCGACCGACGCACCACGGCATACAGACGGCTCATCCCACTGACACCGGCACGACTTGGCCGACGCGGCCGAGCCGACCTGCTGACCGGGGTCGTCGACGACCTCACTGACGTCGTGGACGCCCAGGTCAGAGTCACCGTGCCAGTGGTGACGGCCATGGTCGCAAGCGCCGTCACAACGATCGTCCTGGCGACGCTGTCTCCCGTGGCTGGCCTGGTCATTGCCGCCATGGCAATACTGACGATCCCCATCCTGGTGCTCGGATGGCGACTGGAGACGCGCTCCCAGCAGGCCCTGCTGGGAGCCCGTGCGGAGCTCGCCCGGGTCACCGCCCTGGTGTCGGGCAATGCCGGCGAGCTCCAGGCCATCGGGGCCAGTGACCAGGCCCAGCTCTGGCTGGCCACCGCTCACACAGACCTGTGTCGGGCGGCCAGACGACAGAGCCACGGTCGCGCCACGGGTTCAGGGCTCCTGCTCCTGCTTACTGCTGCCGGCACCATCGCGATGACGGCCGCAATCCTTGCTGGTGTCGGCACGACAATCTCGACACCGGTCGCTGCGCTCCTGGTCCTGACACCCATCGCGCTCGGTGATGCCTTGTCCACCCTTCCCGATGCCGCCCGAGCCCTCGCCCGATCCCAGGCCAGCGCCGTCCGGCTGCACACGCTGCTAGAACAGCAGCCTGCGGTCAGTGCCACCGGGGTTCAACCGCTGGAGACCGCAGCGGGTATCCCACCGAACTTGTCCGTGCGTGAGCTCACGGCGGCGTGGTCCGGCGCCACGGCGCAGGTCGGGCCACTGGACCTGGATGCCCCAGCGCGGACCCGACTGGCCATCACTGGCCCCAACGGCTGCGGGAAGTCGACACTGCTTGCCGTGTTGGCCCGCGCTCTGGACCCCGCCAGTGGCAGCTACCGGCTGGGTGAGCAGGACGCTCAGTTGCTGGACCTAGGCCAGGCGCGCCAGGTGTTCGCCGTCCTGGACGACGAGCCGCACCTGTTCGCGTCCACCCTGCGCGCCAACCTCGAGCTGGCGCGACCCGGGGCTGGCGATCCGGACCTTCTTGAAGCCCTCGAGCGTGCGGGCCTGGCTCAGTGGCTCGCCGAGCTCGGTCAAGGCCTGGACACCGTCATCGGTACCGGTGGCCGCGGCGTCTCCGGCGGAGAGCGGGCGCGGCTCGGACTGGCTCGAGCACTGCTATCCAAGCGACCCGTGCTGTTGCTCGACGAGCCCGTGGCTCACCTGGACCATGCCACCGCCGATGCGGTCATGGGAGACCTCACACATTCCGCAAACGGACGGTCGGTGATCATGGTCAGCCACCGCCGCGACGGTCTTGCCGGGTTCGACCGCGTCATTGACCTCTCACGGCGAACCGGTGATCCGGACGGAGTAGATTGAGACCATGGCCCGTTCCTCAGTGACCCGACTCGGCGAACTCGAGCGCGCCGTAATGGAGCACCTGTGGACCCATAGGGAGGCGGGCGGCGGTTCTCTGACTGTCCGCGAGGTCCACGAAACCGTGGGCACACAGCGTGAGCTGGCCTACACCACCGTTATGACCGTGCTCGACCGGTTGGCCAAGAAGCGGCTAGTCATGCAGGAGCGCGACGGCCGCGCCTACCGGTACTCTCCCGTCAGCACCCGTGAGGAGCTGACCGCGCAGACGATGCGCGAGACGCTGGGCGACCTCGAGGCGCGCGACCGCAAGGGCGCCATGCTGCACTTCCTCGATGACGCCTCGCCGCAGGAGATCGATGAACTCAAGGCTGCTCTGGCGGAGATCGAACGGCGCAGCATGACCACCTCTGGCAGCACCAGCAGCTCGGTCGGGGTCCGGCGCTTCCGTAGAGTCTGACGCGGCCGAGATCCGCGTCAGACGAAACCCCAACACCCACCAATGATCTTCGCAACTGTCCTCGTCGCACTGGCCCTCGTGCTCGCCTGGCCGGTGCCTCGTGTGCTGGCGCGCATGACTACGTTTCGCCGAGCTCCTCGGGCGGCCCTGGTTATCTGGCAGTCGGTCACCATCGCCGCTGTTCTCAGTGCGCTCGCCGCCACACCGGTAGTCCTCCTGGAGATCGGCGAGGAAGCCATGGAAGGCCCCGGGTCAGCTCGGGCCTTGGCCACGGTAGGTGCGGTCCTCAGCGGGCTCATGCTCGCCCGCGTCCTGGTTTCCGGGCATCAGATCGGCACCCGGCTGCGTGCCACGCGCCGACGACATCGCGATCTGGTTGACCTGCTGTCAAACGCTCCGGAAGTACGAAACGAGCTCGGCGACCCGCAGCTGTGCGTGCTGCAGCACGCCATGCCCACAGCATATTGCGTGCCCGGCCTGCGTAGCCGGGTGGTCCTCAGCCAGGGCACGATCGATGCCCTGTCAGCAGCGGAGGTGGGGGCGGTTCTGGCCCACGAACGTGCACACCTACGAGAACGTCACGACCTCATCCTCGAGTTCTTCAGCGTCATGTACACGGCGTTGCCGCCGATCTTGCGCAGCCCCGAGGCCCTGAGTGAGGTGCGGCTGTTGGCAGAGGTGTTGGCCGACCGGTCGGCGGTCAAGGCGGTCGGCCCGGTGGTCGTGGCACGCGCCGTGGTCACCATGGCCGGGAGCTCCGCACCCGATGCGGCCATGGGAGTGGGCTGTTCGACGGCGCGAATCCGGCTCGACCTCCTGCATGAGGCCAAGCGGCCACTCATTCTGCTGTCCCTGCTGATGTTCGGGTTCGCGGCCTTGGCGCTGGGCGCTCCGATCTCCATCGTCGTCGCCGGGTGGACGACGAGATAGCCTCCGCTGGCCACCGGGACCTGCCGCAGGCATACGACCGTTGTGGTCGTCGCTCGCTCGCCTTGGACGGTTCGTGGACCAACAGGGTCTCCGATGAGCTTGGTTTCAGGGCGCTGCTGGCTGACATGCTGCGGGTCAGCAATCTCGTGCAGCCCCAGATCGGCAACAGGCTTGCGGCCGAGCTTGGTACATCGCTTGCCGAGCTCGACCAGCTCGCAGGGCTCAAGCACTCTTCCCTGGGCAGACTGCGGATGAGCGAGATCAGGTGACAGACTCACGATCAGTACCACGTTGGTCACCCGCATCGTCGATCAGCTTGAACGGCGCGGCTACGCCGAGAGGGTCCTCTCACAGGGAGATCGACGCGTCGTCTACGCCGTGCTGACCCAGGAGGCCGCGGAGCTTCTCACGCAGGCGGACCCGTCAGCGGTCCCGCCCTTGAGGACTTCTTCGGACGCCACTTCAAGACATTTGAGACGGCGGAAACGCGCACGCTGTTGGACAGGGTGCTTGATGAGGTGGGTGGCGACTTGGCGGAGTCCGCCAAGGATGGCGACCCAGGTTCCGAGTCTGCTGCGCAGGGACTCTGAAGAGGTCACGACCCGGGGGACCTTCCCTCGTCGGGGTGGTCGAGGCCTTGAACCGGCTGCGTCGGGCATTAATGGGCGGCCCCTAGCGTCACTAACCACTGGCCGAAACGATGATCGAACAGACGTTGCGGGCCGGTCTTGCCGGATAAGGAACGACCGGGTGATCAGGGACTGCCCGCGGCCACCGCGACCTCGACGCGACGACACGCGCATTGGGCAGATTCTGATGGACACTCTTCCTGTGCCCAGTTACATCCCGATCCTGTGGTGAGGGCTTCACCTGGCGGGTCCGTGGACTCGACGTCTTCATCCGTTTGAAACCAACGCGCAACAGTGATGGGACAGGCTCGGGGAATGGACCACACCGCGCCGAACGCTGGCACATCCGGGTTGGCATGCGAGGAATGCGGCCGGCTTCCCCATCCGCGCAAACTGCGTCTGACCCTTGCCAAGCTGACCGCCGTCTTTCCGATCGAGCTGCTCCTGCATGCCCTGGTGATCGACTTCCACACGTCCTATGCGCTGACCGTGACCATCCTGGCCATCACCACGACCGTCCTGGTTATCTGGGTTGTCGAGCCGTCCGCGATGCGCCTGCTGAGGCGGTGGCTGCATGCCCCTGCCATGCACGCCCGAGAGCAGCTCCACGAGGCCGAGTCACTTTGGCGAATTCGTGTCACGCTTGATAACGAGCCCGGGTCCCTAGAGGCGATTACCCACGAGATGGCTGCCTTGCGCGCCACCATCCTGGATCTTCAGGTTCACCCGCTGGTGGATCGCGCCCGCGACGAGATCGTGGTGGGGGCGGCTGGACACCTCCGCGAGGAGGACCTGCTTCACGCCGTTCGCCGCGGTGGTGGCGTGGACGTTCACGTGTGGCAGACAACAGTGCTGGCTCTGGTGGACGGCCAGACCAAGGCGCTCACCCTTGCAGCCCGGGTCGCCGTCAACCCCGAGGAGTTGCCTCTGGCGGTCGCAGAGATGTTGAACGCGCGAGTCGTCACCGATCATCTGCAGCTAACCCATGGCGGCTCCGATCGGGAAGCCGACGACGGAACAACGCTGCGGATCCCGTCGCCGTGGACCGGCCTGTTCGTCTTCTCCCGCACCAATGAACCGTTCACCCCAGCCGAGTCTGCGCGCGCCAGCAGGCTCGCGCAGATAGCCGAGGCCGCGCTAATCACCCAGAGACGCCCCGCCATACCCCCTCCCCGCGATGTCACTTGGCCGTCATTGGAGGGGCATCGGACCTCCTGACGTTGTGTCAGTTGACGATCCCTCACCGAACAAAGACGCGATGGCCTGGCACACGTACTTCTGGGACCCCTGGTTCCTCGTCTGGGGACTACACCCGACAGCTGCGCTGTGGCGCAGCAAGTCGCAGCAGGCTAGTGCAGCCTCGTTCCCGATCCGTGAGCCGAGCATCCGCTAGGCGATGGCGAGTTCAATCGGGCACCGGGGGCTGGGCAGCGGACTCGTTGTTGCCTCCAGGCGCTTCCTCGACTGGGATTCGATCGGGTGCCCAGATTGGGCGCCCTATCCGTCCCGCGGGTTCTTAGATTGTGATCTCTCGGTGCGGCGGTCGCCGTAGAAGTCCCAGGCCGCGGGCGAGGAACTCCTGGACGTGCACCAGGCCCAGGTGTCGTCCCCAGACTGCTCGAACGTGATGGCATCGGGCGCTTCGGTCCGGTATTCGCAACGACAGGTCAGGCCATAACAGTTGGGCGATGGCGGGGGTAGTTGCCTCCACGACGGCTCTTGGTCACGGTGACGCAGTCTTCCAAGGGACGGCGGTGCCGAGGATGGGTCGGTCTGCTTTGCTGATGAGTGCGCCTGTGTCTGTCGTGACACGGTTGCGGCCGCCCTGCTTGCTCGCATACATGAACTTGTCAGCGCGATCAACCAGGTCGTCGCCGGTCTCGGTCGGTACAGCCATCGTGGCGCCCACTGAGATGGTCACCCGCACCTGTACCTCACCCTTTTGGATCCAGGAGTTCTCAGCCAGCATGCGAACCCGCTCGGCGGCGGCGCGTAGCCCGGCTTGGTCGGTTCCGGGCAGCAGGGCCAGAAACTCCTCACCGCCCCATCGCACCGGGACGTCACCGCGTCGCAGCCCGTTGACTATTGACTGGCCGACCATGCGTAGTACCTCATCGCCGGTCTTGTGCCCGAACGTGTCGTTGACGTCTTTGAAGTGGTCCGCGTCGATGTACAGCACGCCGAGCGTGGTGGTCTGCTCGGCGACCGCCTGGGTCATGGCCTTCAGTTGCAGTTCACCGAAACGGCGCGGAGCCAGCCCCGTGACGGTATCCAACGAGTCGTCCTTGCGGTCCCGGTGCAGGGCCGCGAACGGATTGGTTCCTCGGGTATGGAAGACCTCGACAGAGCCGATGATCTGTCCATCGGGGGACCGTAGGGCTTGGCCCCGTACCGTGATCGGGACGCGATGTCCGTCTTTGTGGTGCATGAAGACGTCGGCCTCGCGGGGCTTGCCGTCATCCATCACCGCCAGCAGTGGACATCCGAGCCGACATAGCTGCTGACCACTGTCCGTGACGTGGCGCAGGAGCCCCTCCGCGCAACTGTGGCCCAGCACTTCGTGGGCGCCGTAACCGCTGATGCGCTCCGCGCCCCTGTTCCAGTACGTGATGCGCCGGTCCAAGTTGACGAAGTAGACGCCATCAGAGACGTTGTCGAGCAAGTCTTGGTAGAACTTCTTGTCCACGCTTCCTCCGCGGTCCTTGGTGCTGGGCCTGCCATGCCTGGTGGGCACTTCCAAGTTTCCTCGCGGTTGCCTCCCCATACAGGGGTTTGCTTCGGGAGACCGGGTGCGATTTCTGAGCCGTTTGGGGGATAGCGAACCAGAACTTGTCGACATCCGACTTCGACCCGATATGTCGGGGTTCCTGCGCCACACACCTGCCACGGGCGAAGAACTGCCCGGTGTCATCCTGTGACGGGTTTGGCGGCCGGACTACCGAAGTAGTAGCGCTGTCAGCGTTGCTCTCCTTTGCGGACGCCGACGCTGAGTCTCGGCGCACCTGCCGTTGTGACCCCAGTGGTCGATTGGTCGATCCTTGACGGCCTCGGTTGGGTGGCCGGCTACTTCGTCGACAAGCCCAGCCTCAGACCGAATCCGACAAGTACCGTGCCCGTCACGCCATCGATTGCTCGCTTTGCCGATCTGGCAGCGAGGAGGCGGCGCGCCGAGTGGGCGCCGAAGATTATCGCGGTGAACCACAACATGGCTTCGACGTCGTGCACCAGCGCGAGAAGTAACCCGACAGCGAGGTGGGACGTGCCGGCTGGGATGAACTGGGGAAGCACCGCGACGTAGAACGCACCGATCTTGGGATTGAGCAAGTTGGTCAAGAGCCCTCGGCGCCACGAGCCCCAGGCGGTCGCCGGCACCGCAGCGAGGGTCAACTCCGGCGTATCGAACCCGGCGCGGTCNNCGAACCGCTGACCACAGCATCTTCGATCCCAGCCAGATCATGTACACGGCACCAGCGATCCGCACCAACATGTAGGCGATGCTTGACGCCGTCAGTAGTGCCGAGACCCCCACCGCCGCTCCCGCACCCCACACCAGGGTCCCAGCATTGATCCCGAGAGCAGTAGCGAACGCCTCCCCACCACCTTCTGGGCCTCCCTGCGTCCAAATCCGGGTGCAGGCTCCCGACGGCAGCTGGTGAGACGACGTGCACTCGGTAGGCCTACCGGCCGAACCCGCGGCCTGTGTGCTGTCTGCTGCGTGCTGTGGGGAGTCTGGTCGGCGGCTCGACGCAGTCGGCCTTGGCGCGTTACGACGGCCTTGTCATCGCAGCGTCGACTAACGGCGCGGTAGTGGCCCTGCACCGGATGAGCATGCCGGCCACCGGATCCGGCAGTCCGCCACTGGCAGAGAAATGAACCCGCCTGCTAGAGCGAATTTGCGACCCGTCTGAGGTCCGAGCACCACCACGACTGTGTCGAGGTGCGCAGGGTCCCGCGGGGGTGTGCGCCGAGGCCGTCGCCAGCGGCGAGACGGGTTCACCAAGGGTTGCTGCCAGCCTTCGAGCAAGCAGCCGACCACCTCAAGGCCAAGCTTCTCTCAGCTTAGACGCGCATCTCGGCCCGGAACGGGCTGCGCTGAGCCAACGGGCGTGACTGAGTTCGACCCCGCCGGGATCAGAGCGCCATCTGCCGCACTCCGGCCCTGATAGGTGTCCGCTCACCCAGCCGGCCCGCAGCCTGCGGCTCTCATACTCGATGTGTCCGCACGCACCTGACGTGTCCGCACTCAGCGGGCAGCTCACCATCTCAAAGGAGCAACATATGGCTCAGACTGGCGCCAACGACATCACGGTCAACGACGTCGTCGCCTTCCTGGTTGAGGTTGCCGCGCTCCTCTCCCTGAGCGCCTGGGGATTCCATGCTGGTTCCAGCCTCGTCGCTAGACTGTTTTTCGGGCTCGGGACCCCGATACTGGCCATCGCTTTGTGGAGCCTGTTCGCTGCTCCGAGATCAGTCTTCGCCATGCCCGCTGCAAGGTTGACCGTCAAGGTCCTGGTGCTCGGTGCCGCGGCGCTCGCCTCATTCACACTGTTGCCGGTCGGCTGGGCCGTTGCTTTCACCATCCTCGTTGCTGCTAACACACTCCTGCTATACGTCGGGCCCTTTGCCCGCTGATACGGTGTGGCGCTCGAGTGGCAATCGCAGTTCGCGCACGCGCACGGCGTGCAAACCAGAGCCACTTCGCCACATGCTCGCCGGAGCATGACCTCGACCTGTCAGAGATGAACACCGCTCGCCGACCTGGGCAACGACGACGACCTCGTGATCCTGCAGGCACGCCTCCACTACAAGTCACTGAACGCACTCTCGGAGCCGCGATGGGCATGCGTTCTTGTCCGGTGAGGGATCTGCGGATTCTGGCGGTGCACGCCAGGTCGTTCGCGTGGTCGTGACCGGTCACCATGGCCGGTGACGATGTCGGCCAGGCAGTAGATCGACGCACCGAGGTTGACTTCGTCGTGCTTAAGGACGGCGTCCGCAAGAGCGCGAAACGGGCCCGGTGCGCCGCCGAAGCGGCAGTTCCCGTGTCCGGCAAGCCAGCCACGCGGCTGGCGAAGCGGACGGAGGCGGTACGGGACATTCTTGGTGAGCATCAGGGCAGCGTGACCGCGCAGTCGCTGCTGCTTGAGCTCACCATGGTGGCCCAGGCATACGGGTTCACCATCGGGCTGTTGTACGCCCAGGAGCGCGCCCGCGCCAACGACGTCCGCCGCGACTACGAGCCCGCCCCGCGTAAGGCGTCAACCACCAGGGCTCGGCGCTGGACCCAACAAGATGTTCGCCACTGAGTTAGGCGGGTCCAAGACAAGGGCTAAGTCGGTGATCGGGTGGCGACCGCCAACGGTCAGGAACGGCCCAGGAATACTGTAGAATTCGCTTAACATTCATTTAGGGTTCACTTAACGTCCACTTAATAATGGGCGAGAGAATTGGGCGCATGGCCAGCTTCGCAGAAAACGGAACTCGTCCCGACCGCCGTCGAGACGACCGCCGCGAGATCAACCGCAGCGAGATCGACCGTCGTCAAGACGACCGCCGCGAGATCGACCGTCGTCAAGACGACCGCCGAGAGATCGACGCGGACTTGCAGGGCGTTGTGATCTTTATCCACCAGGAGTATGACGAGCGCCTCGATCCGTGTGTGGTGGACCAGTGCCTGGATCAGGTGGCCGCACGGTTCATCGGCGCCACCGTCCGCTCGTTCGTCCCCCTGCTCGTAGCGCGCTACGTCCGCGACGAGCTGCATGCACGCCTAAGGCAGGCCTAGTCACAACTGGCCTCCATCGACCTCATCTCGCGAGGGAATCCCGCAAGCCAGGGTCACCGCTCCCAGACTGTGGGAGGCCCTCGCCGCCTGCCGGACTGGCGACATGCTCGCGGTGGCCAAAGTCGACCGGCTTGCCAGGTCGGTGCCCGCGACATCGTCGATGAGGTCACCCGCCGGCATGTGAAAGTCGTCACCACCACGCCGTATTAAGCGATCGGTGACTGGTCACCGATCGGGCCAGGGCCATCGATCACTATTGGCGAAGCGGTGGACTGGCCGACGACTTCGCGGGGAACGTCGAGGTCTTCGCACCCTGCACAGGAGGCGGCCGCATAGGGTTGCCGCTATGGAACTGCGCTTGTTCATTGAGCCTCAGCAGGGGGCGTCATATGCCGACCAGCTCGCTGTCGCGCGGAAGACAGAGGAGTGTGGCTTTCCTGCATTCTTCCGCTCGGATCACCTGCTCGTCATGGGCGACGGCGACGGATTGCCCGGGCCTACGGATACCTGGACGACGCTGGCAGGCCTGGCTCGCGATACCAACACGATCCGACTCGGCACTTTGGTGACATCGGCAACTTTCCGGCACCCCGGACTACTCGCGGTCCAAGTGGCCCAAGTCGACCAGATGTCAGGCGGGCGGGTCGAGTTGGGGCTCGGCGCGGGCTGGTCGCAGCGGGAGCACGCGGCATACGGCATCCCATTCCCCGAGTCGGCGGGGGAGCGGTTCGACCGGCTCGAGGAGCAGTTGGCCATCATCACCGGGCTCTGGGAGACCCCCGTCGGGGCGCGGTTCACCCATGAGGGCAAGCACTACACGCTGGTCGATTCGCCTGCGCTGCCCAAGCCGGCGCAGACTTCGGTGCCGATTGTGATCGGGGGCACGGGCAGGCGCCGGACCCCGGAGCTTGCCGGGCGTTATGCGTCGGACTTCAACCTGCCGTTCGTGTCCGTCAAGGAGTCGGCCGGGCTGTTCGAGAACGTTCGTGTGGTGGCGGGCGCGGCCGGGCGTGACCTCTCCACCCTCACCTTCAGCAACGCCTTGGCAGTCTGCGCCGGGCGCGATGAGACCCAGGCGCGTCGGCGCGCCGCTGCCATCGGCCGGGACCTGGACGAGTTGCGGCGCGACGGCCTCGCGGGGTCACCGGACGAAATTGTCGACAAGATAGGCCAGTACGCGGATGTGGGTACCAGCCGGATCTATCTTCAGGTGCTCGACCTGCATGACCTCGACCATCTCGAGTTCATCGCCTCGGAGGTCATGAACCAGCTCAGCTGATGGTCTCGCCCCGAACATAGCTAGAGGAATGTTGCTAGCCGGTTGCTAACCCACAACCCGGATCTGATCGGACGAGACCGCATCGTCTGGCCTACTCCCACAGGAGCCACGTCCCCTCGGACCGCGATGGATGCCTTGGCCTCCACTAATGGTCATCGGTTCGACTCAGCTAGCCGGCTCCGAACAAGACTGCGGTCAATAGGGTTCTCGTGCTTGATCAAGGGTCTCGATATGAGCCTGGATCGGGCCCTTTGATATATTTGGTGGCGGGCAGTGCGGCGATTGCTACCCAGGTGGACATGAAGTTCGGGCCAGTTTGCCGTCCTCAGGGATTGGGCCCAACCCTAGGTGGCCTCAAGCACCACCTCCGGGCACTGGCCTGCCTTAGCCATTACCGAGGCAGGCCGCTGGACGTCATTGACGATCCGAACCGTCTCTAACACCTCACCAGCTTCGGTGGTCCGGACGACCACCGTCCGGCGTCGGTGCAGATCGATTCCCACGAACTGCAATCCTGCATACGCTTCCATTTAGGAGCATCCTCGCCCTTTCGCACGCACTTGGACAACTCCCAAGCATCCACGCGGGGAGGCGCCGCTGAGAGCGGGAGGAGGTCCGGCTCCTTCATCCCATCAGGATCTGACGGGTGGAACTGTTTGTGAGCCACCCGAGGCGTTGAGCAGCTTCCTCAAAGCTACAAACATGCAGCTCAAAGGGTTAAGACTGCAGACTTGGCGCGCACATGTCCGGAGCCCTGGTGACCGCACCACTCCAAGCTGTCCCGCTGGATAACGAGAACTCAGGGGCTTGGGGAGCGCTTCATCCCGTGACATGAGAGTGATTCGCAGGATCTCCGCAGGACCTAAAGAGGGGTCTCGAAGGGTAAGCAACGATCTCTCTCGGTAGGTCCCAAACGGTGCCGACAACGATCCTGGACAGGCTGTATAGCGACTCGCTCTGGGTCTTCACGTCAACCTGCACCGCTTCAGCTCAGCCTTAGATGACGACGGAGTATTTGTTGTCGTAGTCGGTCTGGGTCATGCGCCCTTCAGGTCCAGTGCTCACATCTGGAGCACTCGATTTGAGGTTCCCCTTGGCCTTGAACTCGGCCAGCTCGGGGACCGTGGTGTCGTCGGTGATCTCCAGGTGTTGACTGACGTAGTCGGTACTCATGCCGAACACGCACCCGCCGTGGCCGTTGCCCCAGTGGATGTCGAGGGGGCCCTTGCGCACGTGAAGGCCGGAGCTGATGCTGCCCTGTTTCCACCCGTGGGCCCAGATCGCCTTGGTCATGGCCTGAACCTGTTCATCAGAGCACGGATCGAAGTTCATCCCTACTGATCCTTCCTGTGTATCGTCCATCATGGGCACGGTGAAGTGGGCTTCGGTGTACTTCAGGCCGCTGGCCTTCAGCAGCGGGATCACCTCATCCATCAGCATTTTGCGGACGACAGCCTTAGCAGCGACGGGGTCATCGGGCAGGTCGGGCATTGTTTGCATGGCGCCTTCTTTGGGTTCGGGTGTGCTGGTCTGGCAGGCAGTGGCACCGAGTAGCAGTAGCACCACTCCGACCATTGCCGCCGCTATCCTTCGAGGCGAACTCATGGGCTGACCGGGGTGTTGGCATGGCCGGCGGTCGGGGTCCGGGCGCCTTCGGGGTCGTCCACCCAGACATAAGGACCTGAGTCATCCACCGCGTCTTGATGCACCGTGTGGCGCGGCTCGGCCAGCATCCCCTCCTGGCGAAGCCGGTCACCGTAACCGGTCACAATCCTGGACAGGCTGTGTAGCGACTCGCTCTGGGTCTTCTCGTCGTAGTAAAGGGAATGGTCATCCAAGTTGATGTGCTCGCCCCGGTTGACGTTCTCTGCCTTGATCCGGGTCACGCTTTCACCGAACTTGTCCAGGGTCGGGTCCGCGCCCAGGGAGTGGCCGAAATTTCTGGTCACGCCGGTAACAAAGTCCCGACTGTCCGCACCCACGAACATTGTGTTCTTGTTCAGGTGTAGATCGGCAGCCGTCTTGGCGTCACCACCCATTCCCGGACTGCCGATGAATATGCCCTGGTCCCCGCGCATGTTCTCACGCTGGAACGCCAACGAGGCGGTCGTGCTGCCGTAGGAGTGAGCCACCACAGTCAACTTCCCCTTGATCGCGCCGTCATGGGTGACGCGCAGCGCGTTCACGTCAGCGGCGAGAAGCTTCGAGCCGATCTCGGCCTTGTCCTGGGAACCGACCTCGTGAAAGTTGGGTGCATTGTACCCCTGCCAGGCTATAACGGCAGTCTGCATACTCGGATCAGCAGTGTGAGCCGCAATGAACAGGGTCCGGGCGTCGCCGGAGACATTTTGGAAGTTGCCGAGCGTGGAATTCAGCCCCGGCACACAGACCGCGACGTTCTCCGCACCATCCACATCCCCGAACACGACGGCCGCACGGCCATTGTTGTCATCGGCCCCCGGCACGTACGCCAGCAAGTGGACCGCGTCGGCCTTGACGCCGTCAATAGGTTGCAGTTGCGCATTCACGCGCAACGCGTGCTTGGCTTGATCCATCGACATCCCCGCGTCTGTCATTGCATCTCTGACTTGATTTGTTGGTGTCCCCAAAATATCCCCACCCATGAACTGGATTTGGCCTTCGGCGTCCCACCCTTCAAAAACCTCAGGGTCCGTCGTGGGGGGCATCCCCGCAGCTTTCAACGCCGCCTGAATCCCGGCCACCTGGTTCTTCAACGCGAACTTGTTTGCGGTGTCACGGTCCTTGGCTGGTATCCCGTTGAGGTTGCCGAACCGGGCCGGGTCACTGTTCAGTAGATGTTTCTGCTGGTCCGCGCTCAGTTCCAGCCAGGCCTCATGGATCGCTTTCGGGTCAGACGGGGTGGCACCGGACAGGATGTCGGCGGCCTGTGGCGTCACGTAGGCCGCGAGCAGACCGAAGGACACGTCGTACCTGGTTTCCCCTGCCGCGCGTCCTGCCGGCGCACGGCCGTGATCCGTGAGTCGTCTCAGGGCGGTGTTGCAGTAGCCCCATTCCTCAGTCACCGGCGCAACAACCCCTACTTGGTAGCCGTGGTCGATGTCAGCCAGGAAGTCAAACCCTGACTTGACCTGGGCCGCCCGTAGATCCTGACCCTGGTTCAGGATGCTTTCGGCGGTCAAGTTGGCAGCACAGGCAGCCAACAGGTTCTCTTGAGCGAATAGCACCCGGTAAGACTCGTTGAGATCATCGACCGTGCGCCTGCCCTTCATCAGCACCGGGTGCAGAAGCTCTAGGGCCTGAGCAGCGTTCTTGAACGCCTGATGGCACTCGTTCAGCGCCGTACTCATGCGCTCCGCATCCTGTGAAGCGACCTGCCCGGTGTGTCCCTGCGGCCAGGCCTCCTTGATCGACGCAGTATCGCGCTGAACGTCACCTGCCAAGGTCAACAACGCGCTGCCGACGTCAATCAGCTCACTCCTTGCCTTCTCAACCTTCTGAGGGTGGTCACCGACGTACGCGTAGTGACCAGCTGAGCCGCTCATCGCGCGCCCGCCTGATCGACCGCAACAACAGCATGGGCCGCCTTACCCAGCTCCACGCCCAGCAGGTCAAGCTCGCGAGGCAGAGTCGTCAGCGCCGAACCATACAACGAGGTGAACGACTTCAACGCCACCCCGATGGTGGTGGCCGGGTCAGCACCGGAGACCTCGACCCCGTCACAGGTCCGACGATGATCCGCCATCGCCAGGTGGTGAGCCCGCAACCCGTCGGCGACTGTCTGCACCCGGAGCGGGACGACCTCCAGCGCCTCGGCAGCAGTCGCTCCCATAGCCCAAGCCCTCCTCTACGTCAGTGACGCCCCGACTCCTGCGCGACCACCGCAGCCGCACTCAAGGCCCGACCAGTCAACACGGTCGCTGCCCCGGGGAACCGACCCGGGTGATTCGGATACTTGCCGAGCCTCTACTCGCTCGGGGGCGGGGGCGCCCCTCGAACCTCACGCGGGCCAGGAGTCGGCTTGGAACGGCTCAGAAACAACCGTCACGGAACGCGCGTTGCCACCCGGCAGGGGGCTCGTGTGGTTGAGCTCGTTGATCGTTCCTCAACCACACCAGCGTGGTTGAGGAACGATGACGGCGTACGCGCCTACCAGCAGAACTTCCCCTGGCGGGGTAGGCGATGTTGGCCGAGGTGGCCTGAGTGGAACGGTGTGCAGCTGTTCGCGGCGCGGACTCCTCTGCCGGATGTCGGCAGGATGATGTTGTCCATCAAGTAGTCCGGCCCGGGGGGGGGGCAGTTTGGTCGCCGCGTCGCGGTCGATGACCTGGCGGCGGACGATCGCGGCGAGCACCACTGACGCACAGCTCCAGCCGGGGGTCCGTGGAGCAAACGAGCGCCACGGGGCCCAGACAACCGCAGCGCCCTAGTGACATCACTTCGTGTCCTTGACATCACCCCAACGGTAGAAATATGATGGTTGGCATGACCAAGAAAGTCTCGGCTTTTCCTCTCCGACTACGCAGCTCTGAACTGCGGGAGTTAGCGCGTTTGGTCGCCGAGCATGACCACATCAGCCAAAACGAGCTCATTGAGCAGGCGCTGGCGAACGAGGTCCTGGTGCGGGGAGCGACCATCGTCGCCGACTTGGAGCTGGCAGCTCAGTATCTCGTCGAGCTGACCGATGCGCAGTACCAGCAGATTGTCGCCAAGAGCCTTCAAGAGTTCGCGGAGGGAGAGGCGCTGCCAGAGCCTCTGCAGGCGTACGCACTGGACCCCGAGGACGTCCGCTCGTACAGAAAGCGCACAGCCAGAACGCAAACAGCCGACAGTCTTGGGGTGATGGCCGCTTTCAACGCGGCCAGCTGACATCCGCATGCCGAGCCCCGTCTGGAATGCCGATGCCCCAGGTGACCTCAACCGGATCCAAACCAACGCAGTGGCGCTCGTGGCCAGCCTCGCCAGGGCCGCCGACCAACGGGCTTTACCGGACCTTGACACGGCCCTGGCCTGGCATCGTCAGCTCTACGCTGGCTGCGCGGTCCCCGTACCCGGATACGTAGGCCACTTCCGTGGCGATCCTGCGATACCCCAGCTTGTCGGCTACGAGGTAGGAATTGGGCCGCGCCAGCCTGACCGGCTACCGGAGAAGGTCGGCGTATGGTCCGGGCAGCTTGGTGCGGAACTACCCATACTGCTCGCCCGAGTCCATGCGGGGTTGGGCCAGCTGGACCCAGCGCTAAAGCCCGGAATCCGCCCAGCGACGGCCGACGCCGTCCAGGAAGTCGTTCAACTGGCTGCCGCTTTCCACGGCGAATGGATCCGGCTCCACCCGTTCGCCAACGGCAACGGGCGCACAGCGCGCGTATGGGCAAACTTCATTGCGCTGCGCTATTCCCTGCCAGCTTTCGTCACTGTCAAACCTCGACCTGATGACGTCAGTTACATCCGGGCCGGACGGGAGTCCATGGGACGCCCCCCGGACCTTGCCGGAGATCACTCGGCTGTGACCGCAGTATTCACCCGCATGCTGGCGCTCAAGCTCCACCCGTAACGTTCCCGGCCCGCGTGCGTGCAAACGGGTCGCCGATAGGGGATCGACGAATCGACGTCCGCAGGCCCTGGCCGCGACCGGCGGTTGAGCACAGCGCCCATCCAATACTGCGGGACATTGGGGACTCTGTTGGCGGTCCTGACAGTTACATGAGAATCGTTCACAGGATCTTCCCAGGACCTTCGCAGGACCACCACAGGACCTAAGCAGGACCTAAAGAGGGGTCTCGAGGGGTAAATAACGGTCTCGCTCGGTACGTCTCAAACAGCCGACATCCCTTTAAGGGCAACGGTTTTGGGTGGAGCGGGCGACGAGAATCGAACTCGCGTGGTCAGTTTGGAAAACTGGGGCTCTACCATTGAGCTACGCCCGCACGCTGCACCCGTCGTAAACGGTGGACCTGTAAACGGTGGGCGCTGCGAAGCGTTAGCCTAATGCCCGCTGTCCTTCGTTTCGAATCCGGGCCTACGTTGAGGGCTCGATGGGTATGACGCAGAGGATCGGCGGGCTGTGGCGCAGCTTGGTAGCGCGCTTCGTTTGGGACGAAGATGTCGCAGGTTCAAATCCTGTCAGCCCGACAAACTATGGTCAGGGTCCGGTTGAAGCCGGGTCTTGTGAGGTCATGCAGCAGGTCTGCTCGGTAGTTGGCAGGCCTGTCAGGCCTTGCCGTTCGGCCTACCGCCGCGCAGCCCTTAGCATGGACCGAGGCCTCCGTTTGGTTGCCGAGTACTTGTGATGTCAATTTGTCCCCCACGATTCTGGAGTGACCCGTAGTGAAGAGTGCCGTCGAGACCCTCAACCCCACCCGGGTCAAGCTGACCGTCGAGGTCCCGTTCGACGAGCTCAAGCCGAGCCTCGATGCGGCCTACAAGACAATCGGTTCGCAGATCAATGTTCCAGGGTTCCGCGCAGGCAAGGTTCCGGCCCGGATCATCGACCAGCGTGTTGGCCGCGGTGCGGTCTTGCAGGAGGCCGTCAACGAAGCGCTTCCGCACTTCTACGGCCAAGCCGTGGAAGATAACAAGATCCGCCCTCTGGGTCAGCCCGACGTTAATGTGACCGAGGTTCCAGCCGAACCGGGCCAGGACCTGAAGTTCACCATCGAGGTTGATGTTCGTCCTGCGCTGGTTCTGCCCGACTACGAGGGCATCCCGATCGAGGTTGATGTGCTTGACGGTGAGGCTGTTGGCACCGATGTTGAGTCGCGAATGACCGCACTCCGTCAGCGTTTCGGCACCTTGACCGGTGTCGACCGAGTGGCTGCGAAGGGTGACTTCGTCTCCATCGACCTCACCGCTTCGATCGGTGAGGAAGAGATAGATACAGCCAAGGGGATCTCCTACGAGATCGGCTCTGGCAACATGATCGACGGCCTGGACGATGCGCTGGTCGCGATGGCCGCACAGGAGAGCAAGATCTTCACCGCCCCGCTGTCCGGTGGCGAGCACGAGGGCAAAGACGCTGAGATCAACGTGACGGTTCAGTCAGTTAAGGAACGTGTACTACCTGAAGTGGACGACGACTTTGCCCAGCTCGCTTCGGAGTTTGACACCCTCGAGGAGCTCCGGACCGACATCCAGGCACAGGCCGAGCGTGCCAAGAAGATGGAACAGGGTGTTCAGGCGCGGGACAAGGTCCTTGAGCACCTGCTTGAGAAAACCGAGATTCCTATTCCGGAGGCGCTCGTCGAGGCCGAGGTCACTCAGCACCTTGAGGGCGAGAGTCGCCTGGAGGATGACGAGCACCGCGCTGAGGTCGCCGAGAACACTCGGACGGCCATGCGTTCTCAGTTCCTGCTGGATGCGATTGCAGAGAAGGAGCAGGTCAGCGTTGGCCAGCCGGAGCTGATTGAGTACCTCGTGATGTCGGCCCAGCAGTATGGCATGGATCCCAACGACTTCGCCAAGGCGGTCGACGAAGGTGGCCAGATCCCTGCGATGGTGGCCGAGGTCGCTCGTCGCAAGGCGCTTGCGGCAGTCTTGGAGAAGGCCAACATCGTCGACACGGCTGGCACGAAGATCGACCTCAACGAGTTGAATATCGGTAGTGACGCGCTGGGCTATGACGAGGGTCACGACCACGAGGGTCACGACCACGAGGGTCACGACCACGAGGGTCACGACCACGAGGGTCACGACCACGAGGGTCACGAGGACGCTCACGCGAAGGCTGCCGACTTTGAGGCCAACGAACAGGTGTGATTGTCAGTCCCGCTAGGAATAGCGCAGCCTGACCCGGTCAATACGCTTCACCTGCATGCCGCCTGCTCAACTCAGCAGGCGGCATGCGTTGTCTCTGGCTGATCTAGGCAGGACCCATGCCGGTTCTTTAGCTCCAGTTGGCATCTGAAGGTGGGGTGGGCGACGTCCTGAGGCCAAGGGTGCACCCAAGGCTCCCATTGGGCCCGGTGCCAAATCAGCCTGGCCATCCTCGGAGGCGGACACGTGCCCGCGACCGACTCCGAGCGTGCAGCCATTCGCGCCGGCCCGATTGGCTCCGTCGCGTCGCCCGATGAGTTTGTCCAGCCTCTAGACAGGTAGCGTGGACGGTCGCCCGCGAGGGGGGCCGTCCACGGTGCGTTTCTGATCCTTATGCGCTCACGGCGAACACCGGCCGATCCGGGGACTTACCTGCTGCGGTCTGGCGTTAGGGTCAACGACAGGACCGGGAGGTCCGAGACCCGGCGAGACAGATGGAGAAAAGGTGAGCCACAGCAGCGAGGTCCTCGCAGCCGCCAACGGACAGATGGCAGGCTTAGACGACCACATCTATAACCGCTTGCTCAAGGAGCGGATCATCTTCCTCGGTTCCGAGGTGCGCGATGACAATGCCAACGCTATCTGCGCCCAACTGCTGCTCTTGGCGGCGGAGGACCCGCAGAAGGACATCTGGCTCTACATCAACTCGCCTGGTGGCTCGGTGACGGCCGGGATGGCCATCTTTGACACCATGCAATGGGTGCCCAACGACGTGGCCACGGTCGCGATGGGACTGGCAGCCAGCATGGGCCAGTTCCTGCTGAGCGCCGGCGCTGTCGGCAAGCGCTACGCCAC
>PMJN01000409.1 GCA_003157445.1 Micrococcales bacterium | reverse complement strand
CTATGGCGATTTCGCCAGGGATCGTCCTGACGTCGTTGAGGCCATCGCGATTCGGGAGCTGACCCCCACCGAGCAGGTGCTATCTCATGGCATCCCGGTCTCTAACGAGGAGTTTGCCCCGCGGGTGCGACGGGACGTGCCCGTGTGTCGCGCGCCCGATGGCTACATCCTTCTGCGTCAGTTGAGGGCCTTTGTTGGTTCGTTGAGCTGAGCAACACCAGGAGTCAGTTCGATGCGTCGGCCGACCTTGCTCGGCTTCGCGTGTTCCGAGCACTGTCAGCCCGACATGCGACCCCACGTGCAGCCAGATCATTTCCCCCCGTGCGGGTGCGGATCGTCAGGGCTTGAGCCAGACGGCGGGCCACCGGCGCGCCACCATGATGACCATGGGGCATAACGGGAGGTTGACCCAGAACGCTCTGCGCCAGTCGTAGCCTACGAGCCACTTGCCGACCAGCGGACCGCAGGCGTCGTCGATGCTCGATGTTGCTGTCCAGGTGCTTGTCGCGCGCATCTGCGCGTCCCAGAGGCAGTACGGCTGCAGGTGGCCAGGCTCTCCGGTGAAAGCAGTGCTGTGGCCGTGCCCTGAACGACTGGAGCCGAAAGGAGTATCTGGGTCTCGGGGCTGAGTCCGCACAGCAGCAAGACGTGCCCGAGGTCGGCCCCCCTAAGTGCACGCAGCGGCGGGCTCCTGGTCGCGGCCGATCTTGGGCAGGCGTTTTGGGGATCGTGCTGTCCAGGATGGCGACAACGCTGCCCAGAACTACCGTGATCACAACGACCCGCCGGCGCGCTCTGCTGGCCCCCAACCCGGCGCCTTCTGCTTGGAAGCCACCTGAGCGAGAATAAGCGAGTGCCGGAGCTCCCAGAGGTTCAGGCGCTCGTCGACTTCTTGCGCGAGCGTACTGGCGGCCTGGCCATCGTCGGTATCGAGCTGGGGTCGATCAGCGTTCTGAAGACCTATGACCCGGCTCCCGCATCGCTGAACGGCTTGCCGATCACCCATGTCGCCCGGCACGGCAAGTTCGTCGACATTGACGCTGAAGGTCTGCACCTGGTGTTCCATCTGGCCCGGGCTGGCTGGCTGCGCTGGTCGGACGCGATGGCTGCCACCACGATTCGGCCAGGCAAGTCGCCGATCGCATTGCGTTGCAGGCTTTCTGATGGCAGTGGTTTCGACCTCACCGAGGCGGGGACGCGCAAGGGGCTGGCGGCGTATATTGTGCGCGACCCTGCTCAGGTGGCAGGCATTGCGCGCCTGGGACCTGATCCGATGGCCGACGACTTCACAGCGGCGGACTTCGCTGGGTTGCTGAAGGACCGCCGAACCCAGGTCAAGGGGCTGCTGAAGGATCAAGGGTTCCTGGCTGGCGTCGGCAACGCCTACTCCGACGAGGTGCTTCATGCCGCGCGGCTGTCCCCCTTTGCCTTGGCTTCGAGCCTGGATGAGGAGCAGGTCGACAGGCTCTATGCCGCGTTGCGCCAGACTCTGGCTGGTGCGGTCAGTGCAGCGTCGGGCAAGCCGGCCGCTGAGCTGAAGGACGCGAAGCGTGCGGGGATGCAGGTGCATGGACGCACTGGACAGGCGTGCCCGGTGTGCGGCGATGTCGTGCGTGAGGTGTCGTTCGCAGACTCGTCTATGCAGTACTGCGCCACGTGTCAGACCGGCGGCAAGCTGCTGGCCGACCGGCGGATGTCAAAACTGCTGAAGTGAGTGTCGTATCGCGGCAGGCTGTCAGTCGCATGCGACACGATTGGTGTCTCTCACTATGTCTCACAAAAACGCGATACAGGCGGATAGCCTGCGATCGTGGACCCGATCCGAAATCCGTATGCCCCCGGCGCCGGTCAGCGCCCGCCCGAGCTCGCCGGTCGAGATGATCAGCTACGAGCCTTCGCCGTGGTGCTGGAGCGCATTGCCAGATCCAAACCGGAACGTTCTATCGTCCTGACCGGGCTGCGAGGTGTGGGCAAGACCGTGCTGCTCAATGCGTTGCGATCGGCGGCGGTTCGCTCGCACTGGGGAACCGGCAAGCTCGAGGCCCGTCCCGATCAAAGGCTCAGGCGGCCCATCAGTGCCGCCCTGCACGTCGCCGTGCGCGAGCTGGGCCATCCCAAGAGCGAGGATGTCGACTACGTTCTTGGCGTCATCAAGGCCTTCGCCCAGCGCGAGTCGGTCGCTACCACGAGGCTTCGTGATCGCTGGAATCCTGGAATCGACGTGGCCGCGGTGAATGGGCGAGCCGACTCGGGAGACATCGAGATCGACCTGGTCGAACTTCTGACGGATGTCGGCGGGTTGGCCGCAGATGTCGGCAGAGGCGTGGCTATCTTCATCGACGAGATGCAGGACCTGGCACCCGAGGACATTTCCGCCTTGTGTGCGGCCTGTCACGAGATCAGCCAGAACGGCTTGCCGGTCATTGTTGTAGGAGCCGGACTGCCCCACCTGCCGGCGGTTCTGAGCGCCAGCAAATCCTACAGTGAGCGACTGTTCAAGTACTCAAGGATCGACCGGCTTGACCGATCCTCGGCCGACCTGGCCCTTCAGTTGCCGGCCAAGGACGAGGGTGCGGAGTTCCACGCGGATGCCCTTGAGGCGATGTATGCCGCCACGGGCGGGTATCCGTACTTTATTCAGGCTTACGGCAAGGTCGCCTGGGACAGTGCGCCCGGCTCGCCGATCACCGGCGAGGACATTCGGGTGGCAGCACCGGAGGCCGAGGCCGAGCTCGCTGTGGGCTTCTTCGGGTCTCGGTACGAACGGGCCACCCCTGGCGAACGGGAGTACCTGCGGGCGATGGCTGATGCGGCGCAGTTGGTCGATCAGGACGCTCAGGGACCCGATCTGGACGACAGTGAGTCGGTGACGACCGCGTCGGTGGCAGCGGTTCTCAAGCGCAAACCGCAGTCGCTGTCGGTGGCGCGCGACGCCTTACTCAAGAAGGGGCTGATCTACAGCGCTGAGCGTGGTCGGATTGCCTTCACGGTGCCGCATTTCGGCCGATACCTGCGTGCGACGGGGTGATTTCGCCCCTCGGCCGGGGCAGAGTGCTCGGCTGAACGACCTGGATTGGACAACTCGGGCGCTCGGCTTCAAACTGCACGTGTGAACACAACAAATGGCGGCGAGAAGACAGAGTCTGAGGTTCATGCAGAGGCTCAGCACATCACCGAGGTGCGTCGCCGACGGGCCGAGCTGCTCGAGTCGATCAACGCCCTTGAACAAGCACTCGCGGCACCGCTGCCCAGCGGGCAGATCCGTTGGGTTCAAGGGGTCTCCGAAGCTCTGCTGGAGCTGTCCGGAGATTTCCACGACCACGTTGAGCTCACCGAGGGACCAGAGGGGCTGTACGCCCGGGTGAACCGCTCGTCGCCCAGACTGTCCCACCAGGTCGAGAGGCTGACCCAGGACCACGCAACGCTGACCGCTCTCATCTCAGAGCTGCTCACTGTGGTGGGTCAAGCGGCCGGGACATTTGCGCGTGGCGACTCGATGGTCGTGGCACTGGACCAGGTGCGTGATCGCGGCACGACACTGATCGCAGCCTTGGTTCGCCATCGTCAGCGTGGCTCCGACCTGATGTACGAAGGCTATTCCGTGGACATCGGCGGCCAGGACTAAGCACGGATCTGCCCCAGACAACCGCATTCCTGGCATGCGATGTGCCAGAGACGTCCGCGTGACCGGCTAGACTGCCTTGCAGCGGTCCGCACTGTTCTGCCTCGGACCTGCTTTTTTATGTCGATAGCCACGCGCCGCGACCACATGGGTCTGCGCCGGGCAGAACGACTCACTTACGTATGGAGTACCTACCTGTGTCGTCTGACACGACTTTCGCCAGCCTTGGCGTGCCCACTTCCCTGACCACCGTTCTTGCGGCATTAGGCATCACCATTCCGACCCCGATCCAGGCTGCGACGCTGCCCGACTCCCTGGCGGGTCGCGACGTTCTCGGGCGTGGCCGCACCGGCTCGGGCAAGACCTACGCGTTCCTGCTCCCTCTGCTCACCCGACTGGCCGCCAGCAAGGCCACCCGCCAGTCCCGCAAGCCACGGGCGCTCATCCTGGCGCCGACTCGCGAGCTGGCCAACCAGATCCAGGCCGCGATGACTCCCCTGGCCAAGCCACTGGGGATCAACAGTCTGACCATCTTCGGTGGTGTCGGCCAGAACCCACAGGTCAACGCCCTGCGTGGGGGCATCGACGTGGTCATCGCCTGCCCTGGCCGGCTTGAGGACCTACTTGGTCAGGGCGCACTGACCCTGGACGCGATCGAGATCACCGTCCTGGACGAAGCCGACCACATGGCCGACATGGGTTTCCTGCCAGGGGTGCGCCGGATCATGGACCGCACCCCCCGGGCCAGCCAGCGAATGCTGTTCTCGGCCACCTTGGACGCCGGTGTTGACGTGATCGTCAAACGCTTTCTGACCAACCCAGTCACGCACAGCGCGGACTCGGCCCTATCGCACGTCTCGACGATGGCGCACCACATCTTTCACGTGCGCGCGGACGCCCGTCTTCCCGTGCTGATTGACCTCTCCTCGGCTCCGGGCCGCACGATGATCTTCACCCGCACCAAGCACGGTGCCAAGAAGCTCTCCAAACAGCTCAACGCCTCAGGGGTCCCGACTGTGGAGCTACACGGCAACCTCTCGCAGAACGCACGCACCCGCAACATGGACGCGTTCCAGGCCGGCGTGGCCAGCACCCTGGTTGCCACTGATATCGCGGCTCGGGGCATCCACGTCGATGATGTCAACCTGGTCATCCACGCCGATCCTCCGGTCGAGCATAAGGCCTACCTGCACCGTTCGGGCCGGACCGCGCGCGCCGGCGCCGAAGGCATCGTCATCACGCTGATGACCGACGACCAGGTGGCGGATGTCCGCGACCTCACCCGAAAGGCCGGCATCAAGGCGACCACGACCCGTGTGGACGCCACCCACCCCCTGCTCAAGCAGCTCGCCCCCGGTGAGCGAACCTTCACTGAGCCCCTTGTCCTTCAGGTCGACGAGGGCAACACCCCCCGGCGCAACGGTGGGGCACGCAACGGTGGGGCACGCAACGGTGGGGCACGCAACGGTGGCGGGGCAACAGCTGGCCAGGTTGGCGGTGGCCGAGGCGGCGCTGCGCGCAACGGAACTGGCCGCAATACGGCATCCGGTAATGGGCCTGCCCGAGGCGGTGCAACCGGCGGCACCAAACAGCGCTCCTCGGCTGCCAAGCGCCCGACCTCCAAGGGCGGCGGCCGTTCCGGCGGCCAGGGCGGTTCGTCCTCGGTCTACTCGACGTCTTCTTCGCGTGGCGGCGCAGCCGCATTCTCCGCCGGCTCCAGCCTCGGCGGTCGCTGACCTCCATCGGGGGTTGCCATAGGCATAAGGCGAGCCTCGGTGAACAGGTCCCCGGCAAAGACCCCTGCGACTTCGGCCTGGTCGACGTCGGTCAAGGACCGGTGCTGCCAGCGCGGAGCATTATCCCGGTCCACGAGTAGTGCACGCACGCCCTCAACGAAGTCGACCGAGTCCGCCATCGCGGCGCCCAGCATCAGGTCCTGCTCCAGCACCTGCGAAAGAGTTTCCATGTGGCGGGCTCGGCGGATTGCCTGCAGGGCAATGGAGACGGCAAATGGCGAGCGGGTCGCCAGAACGTCGGCGGCATATTGGGCGTCAGGGGCCGGATGTGCCCGAAGGGCCGCCAGAATGGCGACGGCGTCGTTGCCGTCGTAACAGGGGTCGATCCATTCCCGCGCTGCGGCAAGGTCGCCCAGCGCCGTGGTGCTGCCGACCCCGGCGTCCAGCAACTCGCCGTCGGCGAGGCGGTCGATGATCCCGGGGATGTCCTGTCGAGCGATCAGGGCATCGGCCAGGCCGCAGTCGATGGCATCTGCACCGCTGAACGAGAGTCCGGTCATGGCCAGGTGGGTTCCGATCTCACCTGGAGCACGGGAGAGCAGAAACAGTGAGCCGACATCTGGGGAGAAACCGATGGCGGTCTCCGGCATGGCGACCCGCGAACGCTCAGTGACCAGCCGCAGACTGCCGTGAGCCGATATGCCGACCCCACCGCCCATGACAACACCATCCATGAACGCCACTAAGGGTTTGGGGTAGCTGGCGATGGCGGCGTTCATCTGGTACTCGTGAGCCCAGAACCGCACCGCCTCACCCGAACCTGCCATGACGACGGTGCGCAGGGCCCGGACATCGCCACCGGCACATAGACCTCGCTCGCCTGCACCCTCGATCGAAACCGCGAGCACGCCGTCATCGTGGGCCCAGTCCTCCAGTTGGGCCAGTATCGAGGTCACCATTTCGTTGTTGAGGACGTTGATGACCCTGGGGCGGTTCAGCAGGATCCGCCCGCACCGCCCGGTTCTGGCATACAGCACCTCATCGGTCATCCCCGGCCTGGCTGCAAACTCCGCTTCTCTCACCTGCGCGATCCTGTCAGAGGCCCGGCCCGCGTCTCACTCCGGCTCAGGGGCGAGACTCCAACGCGAGCAGGTACGCCTTAGCGGCTAGCCCTCCCGCATATCCGGTCAGGGCGCCCGAAGCGGCAACTACGCGGTGGCAGGGCAGCACGACGCACAGCGGGTTCGCACCAAGGGCCGCCCCGACCGCCCGAGAAGCGCTTGGGCGCGCGATCTGCCGGGCCAGTGCGCCGTACGTCGTCCGGTGGCCGTAGGCGGCTGCCCCTGCCAGGTGGCTCAGGACGAGACGCTGGAACGGGGTGGCCAAGACCAGAGCGATGGGCACGTGGAAGTCCTGACGCTCACCGCGTAGGTAGGCATCCAACTCGCGGCGCGTCTCGTCCAAGGCTCGTGGCAGGCGCAAGACCCTGGGTGAGACCTGTCGAGCCAGGCGATGCAGCAAGGCGTTCTCTGCGGCGGTGTCTGGCACGAATGCTGACGCGATCAGAGCGCCAGACTCATTGCGGGCCAATAGCATTCGTCCAACGACAGTGTCCTCCACGATGTAGGAGACGTCCGAGATGGGCAGGTCAGGGGGCGTCACCGATGTGGTAAACGCCGACAGTTGCGCGGCCAGGGTGTCTTTGGTCATCTCAGATCACGTCCTTTAACGCGGCGATTCTCAGGGAGGCTAGGGCGTCACTGACCAAACGCCGGCTCATGGTCGGGGTCGTGCCCAGCGCTTTGGCGATGCTGGCATGCTCGAGGTCCACCACATATTTCAGGACAACCGCATGGCGTTGACGCTCCGGAAGCTCGGCGACATGGGCCCATAACGCCTCATCAGGGCGATTCCTGTCGGGACCCTCCACCAGCAGACGACCTGAGACTTCACCGATGAGCGCAACGTCCTGGGCCGGCACCGCGCGTCGCCCCCGGGAACGATGAAGGTCCATGGCGCAGTGGGACGTGATCGTCAGCAGCCAGCCCCGCAGGTTGGTGTGCGACCGCATTCTCGGATACGCCGCGAGCGCCTGAACCCATGCCTGCTGGGCCACATCGTCGCCATCGACCGGCCCCGCCAGCGCATGCGCCAGACGAGAGACGTCGCGCCAGTGGGCGTCGACCAGATACTGAAATGGCGGCAGTGTCATAGCTGATCAACGTTTCCGGCGCGTCAAGTGTGAGGCAGGAAGTGTGAGGCCTGCGGTGGCGGGCGTGACCATGCCTTTGACCGTATCTCCACCTCAGGCCGGTTGGTCCGACAGATTCGAACCAGGGGTGACACGATGGCACGGTGCAGGACGCTGTCATGCCCACCGCCGAGCGGATCCCCCGGATCATTGCCCACCGCGGATCCAACGAGTTCCTCCCCGAGCAGACACTCAAGGCGTACGTTCGAGCGATCGCCGAGGGAGCCGATGCCCTCGAGTGTGATGTGCGACTCACTGCGGACTGCCATCTGGTCTGTGTCCACGACCGCAGGGTGGACCGGACCTCCAACGGTAGGGGCCCGGTCTCCACCCTTGAGCTGGCCACCCTCCAAGGTTTGGACTTTGGTTCCTGGGACCAGGCTCACGGCACCGACCCCGAGATTCCTGAAGTGGACCGCGAGCGGGACATGCTCCTGACCCTGCGACACCTCATTGACACAGTCTTGAACTGTGGCCGCGAGGTCGGCCTGGCGATCGAGACCAAGCACCCCACGCGGTATGCCGGGCAGGTCGAGCGGGAGCTGGCGAGCGTGCTCGGCGAGTTCGGGCTCGACGGCGCACATGTGCCGGGACGGCCACACGTGTGCGTGATGTCCACGGCACAGGTGGCGCTGGCCCGGATGCGACAGTTCTGCCCGCAGGTGCCACTGGTGTACCTCATCAGGGACTCGGTGCCCCTGCGGTTCCGTGATGGGGGCCTGCCCAAGGGGTCGCGGATCGCTGGGCTGGACAAGGCGATAATTCGTCGCTGGCCTAAGACCGTGAAGAGACAGCACGATCGCGGTCACCAGGTTTACGTGTGGACCGTTGACGAAGAGGCCGACATCGAGCGGTGTCTCGAGCTGGGAGTGGATGCAATCATCTCAAACCGTCCGGCTTTCGTCCGTGACTACGTCTCCGACAAGGGCTAACCTCAGCAGCGGGGCGGAACACTTGACGCCGGAACGCGATCAACTGGAACACGAAAAGCGTGTTGGGCGGGGAGTTGAGCATGTCAGCGCAGAGCCTGCGGGTGCCGTGGAAACCGAGTTCGGGGGCAGTGGCGCGGCGGGCGCTGGTCTCCTCGTTGCGTGAGCTGGACGTGGCCGAGACTGTCGTCGATGAGGCCGAGATCGTGATCTCTGAGCTGGTCGGCAACGCGGTTCGCCATGCCAAACCCCTACCGGACGGGACGATACGGGTGAGCTGGACCGTACGGGCCGGCGTGGTCGAGGTCGAGGTCGCCGATGGTGGAGGACCCACCGTCCCGCGTCCGGCACCGCGCTCGCTGCTGGCCGTCGGCGGCCGCGGACTGCGGATCGTGCGAGGCTTCGCCCACGAGTGGGGTGTTCTGGAGGATCGCGCAGGCCGCACGGTCTGGGTCTCGCTCGGAGGCCCGTCCCGCCGCCGAAGTCATTGACCCTGCCGTCATCGATCCCCGGCGCGACCCGTGCGCCCGGGGGCGCACTAGGGTTGGCGACCATGGGCAAGGCATCGAGGCGTCGTAAGACTGGCGACCAAAGCGTTCACGCGACCCGCGCCAGTGATATTTCGGTGGCACCGGCCCCATTCGTCGCCAGACCATTTGAGGGCCTGACCGGCGAGACGGACTGGGTGGCGATGCGCGAGGTCGTTCCGGCGGCCACCGCGACCGTAACCCTCGCTGACGGTGCAGTTGCCGCCGAATGTCCACAGACAGCTACCGTGGCAACGGTTCTGCCACTGTCGTGGTCGGGTCTGCGCCGCGCTGACGGTGCGGTGATGGTGGCCCTGCAATCCGGTACGACATCTGGTGACGCCAGTCGTGATGTCGCCCAGGTGCTCCTGGCTACCGCAGCCGCAGAGGCAGGTATGCCGCTGCCATCAGCGCCGCTTGCGACCGCGGTAACTCCGCGACTTCAGGATGTTCTTGACGCGGCGACGCCATTTGAGGTGACGGTGCACGAGGGGTTCGACTTCTGGGTCCCGGATACCAGCGAGCTGGACGAAGAGGGCCAGGAGTCTCTGGAGCGGGCGAACGCCGCGGTGATCCCGACGACCAAGCTGGAGTCCGCGCCGGCAGCGTACTGGTGCCGGGTCGGCAAACGTACCTTCCTGCGGTGGGTGCTACCCCACGACGAAGACGCCGCAACCGACGCGCTGGCCCGGCTGCATGCGGCATCGGCCTCTTCGCTGGGTAAGGGCACCCGGCTACTCGGGGCCTTCCGGGCATGCGGGCTACTGGTCCCGGTCTGGGACCTCGACCCGGAGATGGGCGGGGGCGACTACGAGGACGCGGTGGCCCGGATAGCTGTCCGCCTCGATGATGCACTCGCGCAGGGCGGTGCCCTGAGCAGTGAGGAACGGCGGGCCCGTTCGGGCCTGTTGAGTCGCCAGATAACCCTGCGCTGAGCCCGCACGACATGGATCCCACCAGGGGGGTTACTTCGGTCGCGGCGATCATCGCGGCTAAGGACGAAGCCGCTGCGATCACGTCCACGATCCGGGCTGTGCGTCGGATCGGGCTGGTAACTCTGGTGATCGTGGTCGATGACGGTAGTTCCGATGCCACAGCCAGGCTGGCAGGTGAGGCTGGCGCTGTCGTGGTCAGTCACCCGCGCAACAGGGGCAAGGCCGCGGCCATGGCCACCGGCGCGGCCACCGCAGCCGATATGGACCGCCGTGACCCAACGGTCGGTGGGCGCGCTCGTGACCTGTTGTTCATCGACGCTGATCTTGGGGACAGCGCCGCCAACATGGACGTCCTGCTCGGGCCAGTCGCCTCTGGCCAGGCGGACATGACCATCGCGATCCTGCCGCCACAAGAGACATCCGGCGGCGGTCATGGGTTCGTGGTGCGGTTGGCACGGCACGGTATTGAGCGGTTTGCCGGCTGGACC
>PMJN01000419.1 GCA_003157445.1 Micrococcales bacterium | reverse complement strand
CCGAGGGCGGGACTCGAACCCGCACGCCCTTGCGGGCAAAGCATTTTGAGTGCTCCGTGTCTGCCATTCCACCACCCCGGCGAGGTTGCGGCGATCAGCATACCGGGATGTCGGTCGCCACAAGTACCAGTGATCCTTCAATGCCCCCAAACTGAACCGAGGAGGCTGAAACGATACGAGTTCTAGCCGAGATCCTCGAATGCCGGTGCCACCTTGTTCCTGGCGTCACCAACGTGGTGCACGCGCAGGCCATTGGTCGAACCCGGTATGCCGGGAGGCGATCCTGCAACGATGACTACGGTGTCGCCCTCGACGCAGCTGCCACTCTCCAGCAATGCCTCATCGACTTGGGCGATCATCTGGTCGGTGTGTCGCCGGGCCGGCACGAGGTATGAGTCGATACCCCAGGTGAGGGTCAGCTGTGAGCGGGTCGACTCAAGGGGGGTAAACGCCAGCATCGGCAGCTTGGAACGGATCCGTGAGAGCCTTCGAGCGGAGTCCCCCAGCTGGGTGAACGTCACCAGGTACTTGGCCCCCACGAGCTCACCGATCTCGGCGGCCGCAGCCGTGACCGCTCCACCGGTGGTGTGCGGTCGGGTGCCAAGCTTCGGAACGCGCTCAAGTCCGTGCTCCTCGACGCTCTCGATGATCCGGGCCATCGCCTTGACGGCCTCGGTCGGCCACTTGCCGACGCTCGTCTCGCCCGAGAGCATGATCGCGTCGGCGCCATCCAGGACGGCGTTGGCACAGTCGCTGACCTCGGCGCGGGTCGGGCGGGGGTTCTCGATCATCGACTCCAGCACCTGTGTGGCCACGATCACCGGTTTGGCGTTGCGCCGGGACATCTCGATGGCGAGCTTCTGGACCAGCGGGACCTCCTCGAATGGAACCTCGACGCCGAGGTCACCACGGGCGACCATGATGGCGTCGAACGCGGTGATGATCTCGCGCAGGTTCTTCACGGCCTGGGGCTTCTCGATCTTGGCGATCACGGGAAGGCGGACGCCCTCTTCGTCCATGATCTCGTGGACCCGTTCGATGTCCTTGGCGTCGCGCACGAAGGACAGTGCCACCATGTCCGCCGGCAGGCGCAGCGCCCAGCGCAGGTCCGCCTCGTCCTTCTCCGACAACGCCGGCACGCTGACCGCGACGCCCGGCAGGTTGATGCCCTTGTTGTTGGACACTGGCCCGCCGCCTACCACCTCACAGACGACGTCGGTGTCGGTGACCTCGACGGCCTTCAGAGTGACCTTGCCGTCATCGATCAGCAACAGGTCGCCGGGCGACACGTCGCCCGGTAACCCCTTATAGGTCGTCGACACCTGTTGCTGGTCGCCGAGGATGTCATCGATCGTGATCGTGAAACGCTGACCGTCGACCAGCGTGACCGGACCATCGGCGAAACGGCCCGTACGAATCTTGGGGCCCTGCAGGTCGACCAGGACGCCCACCGCCCTGCCCGACTCCTGGCTGGCCTTACGCACCTCGTCATAGGCCGCCTCGTGCTCCTCAAAGCTACCGTGTGAGCGGTTGATCCGGGCCACGTCCAGGCCTGCGTCCACCAGTGCCCGCACGCCCCCCGGTACGGCTGTTGCAGGGCCCAGGGTGCAGACGATCTTTGCGCGGCGCATGGCATCGATTCTATGGTCGAGTCAGGGGATATCGTGAAACGACCAGTGACCCAGGTCACACGCTGAGCGGTCGGTCCGTGGGGTTCACCGGGCGGGGAAGGGCAGAGCTCCCGCCCATGAGATAGGCGTCCACGCCTGCGGCGGCCGAACGGCCCTCGGCGATGGCCCATACGATCAGCGACTGGCCGCGACCGGCATCACCGGCGGCGAAGACACCAGGCACCGATGTCATGAAAGCCTTGTCACGCTTGATGTTCGAGCGTTCGTCTAGCTCAAGGCCGAGCTGTTCGACTACGCCACTGGTCTGCGGTCCAAGGAAGCCCATGGCGAGCAGAACCAACTGCGCCGGGATCTCGCGCTCGGTACCCTCAACCTCGCTGAAGCCCGGTTTGCCGCCGCCACGGGGTGCGACCTCGACCAGACGCAGTGCCCGTACTCTGCCGAGCTCATCACCCAGTATCTCCTTGGTGTTCACCGCGTAGACACGCTCGCCACCCTCCTCATGCGCGCCAGCGACGCGAAAGAGAGTGGGGTATGTCGGCCAGGGCTGGGTCGCGGGCCGCTCCTCACCCGGACGAGGCATGATCTCCAGGGACGTCACGGACCTGGCGCCTTGGCGGTGAGCCGTCCCGATGCAGTCCGCCCCGGTATCGCCACCACCAATCACGATGACGTCTTTGCCGGTAGCAACAACCTGGTTCTCAACCTCTTCACCCAGCGCGGCGCGATTGGCCGGCGGCAGGAACTCCATGGCCTGCAGGACACCGCTCAGCTCACGTCCGGGGACCATCAGGTCACGTGGGACGGTGGCGCCGAGAGCCAGAACGACCGCGTCATACCGGTCGCACAAGGCCTTTCCGGTCAGGTCCCTGCCGACGTCGACGCCGTTTCGGAACCGCGTGCCCTCAGCCTGCATCTGTGCGATACGACGGTCTAGGACGGACTTCTCCAGCTTGAACTCGGGGATGCCGTAACGCAGCAAGCCGCCTGCCTTGTCTGCTCGCTCGAAGACGGCGACTGTATGACCGGCCCTGGTGAGCTGTTGGGCCACGGCCAGGCCTGAAGGCCCGGATCCCACAACCGCCACGGTCTTGCCGGAGAGGCGGTCGGGGGCCTTGGGGGTGACCACTCCCGCATCGAAGGCGCGGTCGATGGTGGTGACCTCGATCTGCTTGATCGTCACGGCGGGCTGGTTGATCCCCAGCACACAGGCCATCTCGCACGGCGCGGGACACAACCGGCCGGTGAACTCAGGGAAGTTGTTCGTGGCATGGAGCTGCTCGATCGCCTCGCTCCAGTCACCCTTCCACGCCAGGTCATTCCACTCGGGAATCCGGTTCCCCAGCGGGCAGCCGTTGTGGCAGAACGGGATTCCACAGTCCATGCAGCGCCCGGCCTGCCTCTGTACCTGGGCGACGTCTTGCTGTTCGTAGACCTCGTGCCAGTCCATCAGCCGGACCGGGACCGGACGGCGCTTGGGCAGCTCGCGTTCACGGGTGGACAAGAATCCTCGAGGGTCAGCCACGAGAAGCCTCCATGATTCGCTCCCATACGTCGGGTCCGTTGAGGTCAAGCCCCTCGGCCTCGGCGGTTGTACGAACGTCCAGGACACGCTGATAGTCACGTGGCAGAACGAGGGTGAAAAGGCTCTTGACGTTGTCCCAGTCCGCGAGCAGTCTGCCTGCGACGGCGGATTCAGTCCACCGGCGATGTCTGGTCAGGAGCTCATGCACGACCTCCACGTCGCGCTCACGCAACGGCAAGAGGTCGACGAGCTCACGGTTGACCCGCCCCGCGCGCAAATTCAGGACATATGCCACGCCACCGGACATGCCCGCAGCGAAGTTGCGACCGGTGGGCCCAAGAACCAGCACGGTGCCACCGGTCATGTACTCACAACCGTGGTCGCCCAGTCCCTCAACGACTGCCGTGGCCCCGGAGTTGCGGACGCAGAACCGTTCGCCCACCTGACCGCGCAGGAAGACCTCGCCGCTGGTGGCTCCGTAGGCGATCACGTTACCGGCGATGACGTTGTGCTCTGCCGGCAGCGAAGCCGCGCGATCGGGCCGGACAACGATCCGGCCACCAGAGAGCCCCTTGCCCACATAGTCGTTGGCATCGCCAAACAGCGACAAGGTGATGCCGGCTGGCAGGAAGGCGCCGAGCGACTGCCCAGCCGACCCCGTCAGCGAGATCTGGATCGTGTCGTCAGGCAGACCGGATGGGTAAGCCTTGGTCACTTCGTGGCCGAGCATGGTGCCGATCGTGCGGTTGACGTTGCGGACGGGCAGTTCGATATGCACCGGAGTCTTGTCGCGCAACGCTTCCTGAGACAGGTCGATCAACGTGTGGTCAAGTGCCTTGCCCAGTCCGTGGTCCTGGCCGACGGTATTGCGACGGGGCGCACCGTCTGGGGACACGACTTCCGTCAGGATCGGGGTGAGGTCCAGGCCGTTGGCCTTCCAGTGCTGGATGGCCTCGGAGGTGTCAAGCAGCGACACTTCGCCGATGACTTCGCTCAGGGACCTGAACCCCAGTGCGGCGAGGTTCTCACGGACCTCCTGGGCAATGTACTCAAAGAACGTCTCGATGTACTCGGGCTTGCCCGAGAACCGTGAACGCAGCTCTGGGTTCTGGGTGGCGATGCCAACCGGGCAGGTGTCAAGGTGACACGCGCGCATCATGACGCAACCGCTGACCACCAGCGGAGCTGTGGCAAAGCCGAACTCTTCTGCGCCGAGCAGGGCCGCGATCACGACATCCCGCCCGGTCTTGAGCTGCCCGTCGACCTGAACCACGATCCGCTCGCGCAGACCGTTGAGCACCAACGTCTGCTGGGTCTCGGCAAGTCCAAGCTCCCATGGCCCACCGGCGTGCTTGAGCGACGTGAGCGGCGCAGCGCCGGTACCTCCGTCATGCCCCGAGATGAGCACGACGTCGGCGTGCGCCTTGCTGACGCCCGCAGCGACTGTCCCCACCCCGATCTCCGCCACGAGCTTGACGTGCACGCGTGCCACCGGATTGGCATTCTTAAGATCGTGGATCAGCTGTGCAAGGTCCTCGATGGAGTAGATGTCGTGGTGTGGAGGGGGCGAGATAAGCCCGACTCCGGGGGTCGAGTGACGGGTCTTGGCGACCCATGGGTAGACCTTGTGACCGGGCAGCTGACCGCCCTCGCCCGGCTTAGCACCCTGGGCCATCTTGATCTGGATGTCGGAAGCCTGAGTCAGATACAGCGAGGTCACGCCGAAGCGACCAGAGGCGACCTGTTTGATCGCCGAGCGCCGCAACGGGTCCAGCAGACGGTCCTCGTCCTCCCCACCCTCACCAGTGTTCGATCGGCCGCCGAGACGATTCATCGCCACCGCGATCGTCTCGTGCGCTTCCTGGCTGATGGAGCCGTAGCTCATCGCCCCGGTGCTAAACCGGGCCACGATGGCGCTAACAGGTTCCACCTCGTCAATCGGCACCGGGGTGCGGGCCGCGAACTTGAACATTCCGCGCAACGTCATCAGCCGCTGTGACTGCTCGTCGACTCGGCCCGTGTACTGCTTGAAGATGTCGTAGCGCCGTGTCCGGGTGGAGTGCTGCAGCCGGAAGACAGTGTCTGGGTCGAAGAGGTGCGGCTGGCCCTCACGTCGCCATTGGTACTCCCCGCCCACCTGGAGCTTGCGGTGCGGCAGCCGCACGCTGTCCAGCGGGTATGCGCTGGCGTGGCGCGCCGCCACCTCCTCGGCAACGACATCGAGGCCGATGCCACCGAGCTGGGAGGTGGTTCCGGTGAAGTATGAGTCGATCAGCTCCTGAGAAAGCCCGATGGCCTCGAAGGCCTGCGCGCCGCGATAGGAGGTCACCGTGGAGATGCCCATCTTGGACATGACCTTGAGCACGCCTTTGCCGAGCGCCTTGATGAGGTTCTTAACCGCTCTTTCGGCACTGTCCGCAGGAAGGGCTCCCGAACGTACCAGGTCCTCCACGGTCTCCATCGCCAGATAGGGGTTCACTGCGGCGGCGCCGAAGCCGATCAGGAGTGCAACGTGGTGAACCTCCCGCACGTCTCCGGCCTCGACGATCAACCCGACCAGGGTGCGGGTCTTCTCCCGGATCAGGTGGTGGTGCACAGCCGAGGTGAGCAGCAGCGACGGGATCGGCGCGAGGGAACGGCTTGAGTCACGGTCGGAGAGCACGACGAAGCGCGCGCCAGCAGCGATGGCCACCGACACCTCAGAGAGGATCTCATCAAGACGTGCCTTCATCGCCTCAGACCCGCCGGCCACGTCGTACAGGCCCTTGACCATGTACGTGGCATAACCGGGCAGATCACCGTCAGCGTTGATATGGACGATCTTGGCCAGCTCGTCATTGTCGAGCACTGGGAAGGGCAGGACCAGCTGACGGGCGTGGGCGGGTCCGGCGGAGAGCGCGTTACCCTCCGGACCGATCACCGTGCCGAGGGAGGTGACGAGCTCTTCCCGGATCGCGTCAAGGGGCGGATTGGTGACCTGAGCAAACAGCTGGGTGAAGTAGTCGAAGAGCAGGCGAGGGCGCTCGGACAGCACTGCGATGGGGCTGTCGGTGCCCATCGAGCCCAACGCCTCTCCACCGGTCCTGGCCATCGGAGCCAGCAGGATCCGCAGTTCTTCTTGGGTGTAGCCGAAGGTCTGCTGACGTCGGGCCACCGATGCTGCGGTGTGCACGACGTGCTCCCGCTCGGGCAGCGCACTGAGGTTGATCAGGCCAGCATGCAACCAGTCCTCGTAGGGGTTCTCAGCAGCCAGCGACGACTTGACCTCGTCGTCGCTGACGATGCGCCCGTGCTCGGTGTCGACCAGGAACATCCGGCCTGGCTGAAGCCGGCCCTTACGGACCACACGGCCCGGCTCGAGGTCCAGGACTCCGGTCTCAGAGGCAAGGACTACCAGGCCGTCGTCAGTGATCCAGTAGCGCCCAGGGCGCAGACCGTTGCGGTCCAGAACCGCGCCAATGACGGTGCCGTCGGTGAACGTGATGCAGGCCGGACCGTCCCAGGGCTCCATAAAGGTGGCGTGGTACTCATAGAACGCCTTGCGCGCCGGGTCCATCTCAGTGTGGTTCTCCCACGCCTCGGGGATCATCATCAGGACGGAGTGCGGCAACGAACGTCCGCCCAGATGTAGCAGCTCCAGAACCTCGTCGAACGTCGCCGAGTCCGAGGCCCCCTCGCTACAGATCGGGAAGAGACGAGCAAGGTCTCCACGAATCACTTCGCTGGCGAGCTGGCTCTCACGGGCCTTCATCCAGTTTCGGTTGCCCTTAACCGTGTTGATCTCGCCGTTGTGGGCGATCAGCCGGTACGGATGAGCCAACGGCCACGAAGGGAAGGTGTTGGTCGAGAAACGTGAGTGAACCAGTGCCAGCTCGCTGGCGAACCTGTGGTCGGACAGATCGGGGAAGAAGAGCTCCAACTGGTTGGTTGTGAGCATGCCCTTGTAGACCATCGTGCGTCCCGACAGCGACGGGAAGTAGACCGCGGCTTCATGTTCGGCACGTTTGCGCAGGCAGAAAGCCAGACGTTCCAGACCCAGACCGACAACCCGACCAGCCGCCGCCGTGACGAACAGCTGGCGGAAGAAGGGCATACATGCCCGGGCTGCGTCGCCGACGATCTCGGCCGCTACAGGTACATCGCGCCACCCCAAGACATTCAGGCCCTCCTCCTTGGCCAGCAGAAGGATCGTGGCCACGGCGGCGGCGCGCTCGTCCTTGTCGACAGGCAGGAAAGCCATGCCCGCGGCATAGGCACCTCGTGGTGGCAGTTCGAAGTCCACCACTTCACGCAGGAAGGCATCCGGGATCTGGGTGAGGATGCCAGCGCCGTCTCCGACCAGTGGGTCCGCGCCGGTCGCACCACGGTGCTCAAGGTTGCGCAGAGCCGTCAGACCATGGTCGATGATGTCGTGACCCGCGCTTCCGCGCATGGTCGCCACGAGCGCGACACCACATGCGTCGTGCTCGAAATCGGAGTTGTATAACCCCTGGTTCGTCGGCTGGGCCGAGAACAACGAAGAAGCCACGATCAGACACCGTCCTTGGAGTATCTAGAAGCACCTCGGGGAACCTGCATGGACGGCATTGGCCAACGAGGAAATGTCAGAATACCGGAAACCTCGAAATCCTTGCAGCCGATCCACCTCAGTCCGAATGCTGAGATGTCGACGACTTACTGGTGGAGGGTGGGTCCGGCGCGGGCTCCCCTGCAACCGGTCCGTTTGGCCTGTTGGCCTGTTCGTGCCCGCCCGCTTCGCTGACCCCGAAGCGCCAGTACGCAAAAGCCGATCCGGCGAAGACGATCATCGACGTCCAGACGTTGAGGCGAAGTCCCAGCACGTAGTTCGCCTGGTCGGTGCGCAACATCTCGATGAACCCTCGCCCCAGCGTATAGAGCATCCCATAGAGCGCGAAGACCTGGCCTCGGGCCAGGGTGAACCGGCGGTCGACCAGCACCAGGGCCACGGCGACGAGCACGCACCACAGCGACTCGTACAGGAATGTTGGCTGGAAGATGCCGAGAATAGTCGTGTTGGTACCCGGACAGGTGACCGCCACTCCCGCGCTCTGGTCCCAGCAGTGGATCTGCAGGCCCCACGGCGCGCTGGTTCTACCCCCGTAGAGCTCGTTGTTGAAGTAGTTGCCCCAGCGGCCGATCGCCTGGGCAAGGACCACGGCCGGGGCAGCCGCGTCGGCGAAGTCCAGCAGGTGGACCCCGTGTCGACGACAACCGATCCAGGCGCCCACCGTGCCGAGCGCCACCGCTCCCCAGATACCCAGTCCGCCGTGCCAGATCGCGAACGCGTTCAGGGGATTGCCGCCCGCACCGAAGTAAGCCTGCGGGCTGGAGATCACGTGGTAGAGCCGCCCGCCGACGATTCCGAACGGAACCGCCCACACCGCCACTTCGAGCACCTGACCAGGCTGGCCTCCGCGCGCGTTCAGCCGTTTCTGGGTGATCCAGATCGCCACGATGATGCCAGCCAGGATGCACAAGGCATACGCCCTGATGGGGATCGGGCCGATGAACCAAACGCCTTGAGACGGACTAGGAATGGATGTGATCAATGCGTGGCGGCCTTTACCGTTGCGACCAGGGCCTCAGGGGTCGTCATGGTCTTGGTGATGTCTGTGCCGTTGAGCTTAATGGTGGGCGTGCCGGTCACCCCGGCCTTCCCGGAGGCCGTCTCGACATCGGTGACGTACTGGGCGTGCTGAGCCGACGTCGCGCATTGTTGCCAGGTCGTCAGTGCGCTTCCGGTGATCCCGGCGGTCTTGGCGAACTGCGTGAGCTGGGCGTTCGTGTAGCCGGCACCCTCCTGAGTAGGTTGTCCGGCAAATACCGCGGCGTGGTACTGAAGGAACTTGCCCGCGTCTGCCGCACAGGCGGCCGCGTCTGCGGCCCGCGTCGAGGAGTCGTTGCCCAGGTTGGCGTCCAGGAAAGACATCATGTGGTAGACGAGCTTGATCTGGCCAGCGTTCGCCAGCGTGCGAATCTGCGGCCCCAGCGTCCTCTCGAGCTCACCACAGGTTGGACACTGGAAGTCCTCGTAGGCGTCCATCGTGGGGGCGTTGCTCTTGGCCGTCGTGGCGTTGGCAAAGATGCCCCCGCCGGTTCCGCCGACAACGCCCGCTGGAACGGGATTGCCTGAGGCAGTCGCTGATGGCCCGGACTTGCTGTTGTTACCGATCACGATGGCCACCACGACCGCCAACATCACCACGACGGCAATGATCGCGCCAACAACGACCGGGTTCGGGCCGCTTTTCGGCGTGGCTTTGGCGATCTTCTTGGAGGCGTCGGGACGCATCTGGGTGGGTCTCCTTTATCCGAACAAACGGTGATCAAGACTGTATGAAGTGGAAGGACGAGCGACGAGCCACCCGGCGCAGGCTGCCAGTCCCACGTCGCGCAGTATTTCCAATGGGTATTGCGTTTGGGAGGCCGCGATCGTTCCCCCGCCGCCGAAACAGCCGCAGTCAAGGGAATACCCATGGGCCCAAACCCAGCTGATGCCGATGATAAAAGCCAGCATCAACAGGCCGCCCACCGCTGCCGACCAACGGGTAAGAAGACCCGCTACCAGGAGCAGCCCGATCAGGATCTCGAGCACGGGCAAGGCGTAGCCCACGTAGTCTGCAAAGTCGTACGGCAGGATCTGGTATGCGCGCACCGCCTGCGCCGAGACTGCCGGATGGGTCACCTTGGACACCCCTGCCCAGATGAGGACGATCCCGAGGATCAGGCGGGCCAGCAGTCCGATCAGGTCGGGTAGACGACCGGTGTCCCATTGGCTCCTCAGACCCATGACCTCAGCGCCCATTTCGGACGCCTGCAGCCAGGTCGACCGAGAGCTTACGAAGCGCGGTCAGACCCTCGCCCCGCGTGCCCGCGTCGCTGAGGCAACGCACCAGGGCCGAGCCGACGATAACACCGTCGGCGAACCCGGCAACCTGCGCCGCCTGAGCGCCGGTGGAGACGCCGAGTCCGACGCAGATCGGCAGGTCGCTCACCAGGCGGGTCCGGGTGACCAGCACCTGGGCCGCATCACCGACCGTCCTGCGTACCCCCGTGACTCCCATGCTGGACGCAGCGTAGACGAAGCCACTGCAGGCCGAGGTCGTGCTCCGGAGCCGGGCCGGGGTGGAGCTGGGGGCCACGAGGAAGACATGGTCCAGGCAATTTCGCTCGGCAGCCGCCATCCACTCGGCCGCTTCGTCGGGGATCAGGTCTGGGGTGATCAGTCCCGCGCCGCCGGCCTTGGCCAGGTCGTCAGCAAAGCGCTCAACGCCATAGCGAAGGACGGGATTCCAGTAGGTCATGACCAGCGCAGGAGCACCGGCATCGGCAACAGCCCGCACGGCGGTGAAGACGTCGCTCAACCTGGTCCCATTCTGGAGGGCGACGTCCGCCGCATGGGCGATGACCGGGCCGTCCATCAGCGGATCGGTGTAGGGCACGCCGATCTCGACGATGTCCACGCCGGACTCGACCATGGCGACCATGGCGTCGATCGATGACTGCACATCCGGGAACCCGACGGGCAGGTACCCCACGAGCGCGGCCCGGCCCTGCGCCTTGGTCTTAGCCAGGACTGCTCCGACGCCACTCACTGGTGCTCCAACCCGTCTAGTTGCGACCCCTCATCGAGCAACCCGAACCAGCGAGCGGCCGTGTCGACATCCTTGTCACCGCGACCTGACAAGTTGACCAGGATGACGGCACTAGGGCCGAGCTCGCGCCCGATCTCCAGCGCGCCTGCAAGCGCGTGTGCACTCTCGATGGCAGGGATGATCCCTTCAGTGCGGCACAACAGCGAGAAAGCGTCCATGGCCTGGATGTCAGTGATCGGGCGGTACTCGGCCCGGCCGGTGTCCCGCAGAAACGAGTGCTCGGGCCCGACGCTGGGATAGTCCAGCCCGGCCGAGATGGAATGGGACTGCAGGGTCTGTCCGTCCTCGTCCTGAAGGACATAGGTGAACGCACCGTGCAGGACCCCTGGAAACCCGGTGCTGAAGCGAGCAGCGTGCTGGTCTGTGTCAACGCCCTCACCGCCGGCCTCGAGCCCGATCAGGCGGACAGACTGGTCATCGATGAAGCGGTGAAAGATGCCCATCGCGTTGGAGCCCCCTCCGACACAGGCGCACACAACGTCAGGCAGACGACCGACAAGGTCGAGCACCTGGGCCCGTGCCTCGACACCGATGATGCGTTGGAAGTCACGCACCATCTCGGGGAACGGGTGCGGGCCGGTGACGGTGCCGAGCACGTAGTGAGTGGTCTCGACATTGGTGACCCAGTCACGCATCGCCTCATTGATCGCGTCCTTCAAGGTCGCGCTGCCGTGGCTCACCGGGATGACCTCGGCGCCGAGCAGCCGCATCCGGGCCACGTTCAGCGCCTGACGCTGCGTATCCTTGGTTCCCATATAGACCACGCACTCGAGGCCCATCAGGGCGGCCGCAGTCGCGCTGGCAACGCCGTGCTGACCGGCGCCGGTCTCGGCGATGATTCGCGTCTTGCCCATTCGTTTGGTCAGCAGCGCCTGGCCGAGGACGTTGTTGAGCTTATGCGAGCCCGTGTGGTTGAGGTCCTCGCGCTTGAGCAGGATTCGGGCTCCCCCGGCGTGCTCAGCGAACTGCGCGACCTCGGTGATGATGCTCGGGCGGCCGGTGTACGTACGGTGAAGGCGCTCGAGCTCACCCTGGAACGCCGGGTCGACCTTCGCCTTGAGCCTTGCCTCATCCAGCTGCTCAAGCGCAGCCATGAGCGCCTCGGGAACGTAGCGACCGCCATAGGCGCCGAAACGGCCGACCGGCGCACCCGCCGCATCTGTTCTGGACTGGTTGTTCATCAGACTCCCTGCTGGCGCAACGCTGGATGGGCACCTGCGGCAACGAGGTCGGCTACGGCTGCACGGGGCCTACCACCGATGACCAGGCTCTCACCCACGAGCACCGCTGATGCGCCGGCCCTGGCGTATTCGAGCACGTCATGTGGTCCGCGGACCCCGGATTCAGCGACTCTGACAATCCCGGGGGGGACCCCGGGAGCCAGTCGCGCAAAAGTGCTTCGGTCTACCTCGAGCGTCTTGAGGTCCCGAGCGTTGATTCCGATCACGCGAGCACCTGCCTCAACGGCCCGCTTGGTTTCGGCCTGATCATGAACCTCAACCAGAGCTGTCATCCCCAATGACTCGGCGCGCTCTCGCAAACCGACCAGTGTGGGTTGGTCCAGGGCCGCCACGATCAGCAGGATGACGTCGGCGCCACAGGCGCGCGCCTCCCACAGTTGGTAGGAGGAGACCACGAAGTCCTTGCACAGCACGGGGATGTCAACCACCGCGCGCACCGCTGCCAGGTCCTCGAGGCTACCCCCGAAACGGCGCCGTTCGGTCAGGACGCTGATAACGCTCGCCCCACCGGCGGCATAGTCCACAGCCAACCCCGCCGGGTCGGCGATGATGGCCAGGGCGCCCTTGCTGGGGCTGGAACGCTTGACCTCCGCGATCACCTTGACGCCGTCTCCGCCGCGTAGAACCGCATGCGCATCGATGGCCGTCGGAACTCGCCGTACGTGCGCCTTCAGCTCGTCCAGAGGAACAAGGGCCGCCCGAATTGCGAGGTCCTCACGAACGCCTTCGATGATCTCGTCCAGGACAGTGCGCACCCTGTAAGGCTATCGGCGGGTCCTGGATGCGCCGAACCGACCCCCTTGGGGGCGATCATCGAGCTTCAGTGCTCTTGGGTGAATGCTCCAGCTTGGATTGACCGAAACCCGCCATTGCCAGGATCTTGCCGGCGGCCCCACCCACCACGATCAAGACGATGCCGACGATAGCCATCGGCCAGCTCACTATCACGATGGCCACACTGATCAGGAATGCGGCCAGCAACACGATCGCTACGGCGGTCCAGGCTGCGGTGCTCTGGCCGTCCGGGTGCTCTGCCATGGGTCTTTCTCCTCGATACGGAGTTCTGCGAGTTCAATGGATGAGCCTGCACTGGGTGCTGCTCTTAGGTTCGAGGCCATCTTGTCAGCGCCGGCCGACGTCAGGAACCCCTTTGGCTCAGGTCTCGGCGGTGGGATCCTCGCCCCGGGAGAGCTGATCCCAGGCCGATCCGTGTCCGGCTGCCGGTTCGCCGGCATCATATCTGGTCGAGAGCCCGCGCCAATGCTGCCGACCGACCAGCGCGCCCAGAGCACCGACCCCCATGACGACCATGGCGGCGAGCGCAACCCACGCCCAGCCTCCGTCCTGGCCGTGAGCTGCGAGCGTCCCGCTGCGCCCGGTGCTGGCGGCCGCCAGCTTGCCCAGCGCGCCACTGGGATCGACCAGGACCGAGATGATCACTGTCGCGCCCAGGACCGCAGCCATCAGCGCGCAGAAGGCAGCGACTGCGCGCACCACACTTCCGGACGTGGCTACGACCACCGCCGAGGCCAACCCCACGAGAGCGGCCGCCATGGCACCCGGCGCGACGTCAGAGCCCCGACCGTGCAGCGCACCTGCACCGAGACCGAGATCGCCGGTTGAGCCAGAGACCCACTGCCGAGATCCACTGATCAGGACGATCGAGGCCGCCACGATCATGACGACAAGCACCGTCCGCTTGCTGCTGCGCCGGTCCATCACGGCGACCGCAACCCAGACGCCGCAGCGACAGCTCGCAGGGCGGCTGCGGCCTTGTTGACGCTCTCCTCGAACTCCAGACGAGGCACCGAGTCGGCGACGATCCCTCCACCTGCCTGGACATAGGCCTGTCCGCCTTTGATTACGGCGGTACGGATGGCAATGGCCATGTCTAGGTCGCCGTGAAAGTCGAGATAGCCGACGACCCCGCCATAGATGCCACGACGGCTCGGCTCGAGCTCGTCGATCAGCGCCATTGCGCGAGGTTTAGGCGCCCCCGAGAGGGTTCCGGCCGGGAACGTTGCCGTGAGCACGTCATAGGCGCTCTTCTCGGGCCGAATTTCGCCGACAACCGTGGACTCCAGATGCATGATGTGGCTGTATCGCCGGATCGTCATGAACTCCACCACGTCGACGGTGCCAGCATGACACACCCGTTGTAGGTCGTTTCGCGAGAGGTCGACGAGCATGACGTGCTCGGAACGCTCCTTGGCGTCAGCCAGTAGGTCCTCACCGTTGGCGACGTCCGCTTCGGGGGTGTCACCTCGCGGCCTCGAGCCCGCAATTGGATGGGTGATCGCCCGACG
>PMJN01000193.1 GCA_003157445.1 Micrococcales bacterium | reverse complement strand
GATCGTGGCGCTGCCTTCGACGCTCACCGGATCCATTGGCGTCTTCGGCGGCAAGATGGTCGTCCGAGCGCTGTTCGATCGTCTGGGGCTGACCACCGGGACGGTGTCGCACGGTGACCGGTCGCTGATGTTCTCGTCCCGGCGCGGCTTCAGCGACGATGAGCGCGAACGGCTGGCCGTCCTCATGGACGCGATCTACGACGACTTCGTGGCCAAGGTGGCCCGGGGCCGTCGCCGTCCTGTCGCCGAGATCGAGAACATTGCGCGTGGTCGTGTGTGGACGGGCAGCGATGCGCTCGATATCGGCCTGGTCGATGTGTTAGGCGGGTTGCATGACGCTGTGCGCATTGCGCGCTCGCGCGCCGGCTTGCCCAGTAGTGCGCCGGTGCGTCAGGCTCTTCACGTGCCTCCGTTGGCTCGGCTCGGACGCCCGAAGAACAGTGAGGACCCGCGTGCGGGGCTCGCCACGATGCCGGGGCTGTCCGACATCGCTGCTGCGTTAGGGCTATCTGCAGCCGCCGCGTTACGCATGCCTTCGATCACCTTGCGCTGAGAAGGACCGGAGTGGCCGCGAGCTGGGTAAGGTGCCTCTGGCTTGCCACCCCGGGCCGGCCCGCTGGCCGCCGGCGAGCGTGATCTCGGGACTGTTCGCGGCAGTTGTGGCCTGCGGACGGACTCGCATCTTCGACGTCTGGGCTGCTATCTGAGGGCCCCGTGCCCCGTGGTGATGCAGGCTTCAACTCCACACGGCCGGGTTCTTTGAGAGGACACGTGGCCCGGGAATCGGGCTCGCGATCCTGTACGGGGGGGCTCTCAGCTCGAGCAGTACCGTCGCGTTCGGCTTCGACCTCTGCCGGCGGCACGCTGACTGTGGACTGAGACTCACCGTGCGTAGCGCCGCCTCAGACCTTCTTCACCACGGAGGACTTGAGCTGCATCGATCCGAACCCATCGACCTTGCAGTCGATGTCGTGACCGTCGATGCCGTCGACGAGGCGGATGTTGCGGACCTTTGTGCCCACCTTGATGGGTGTGGGGTTCCCCTTGACCTTGAGGTTCTTGGTCACGATCACCGTGTCGCCGTCTGCCAGGACGTTGCCAACGGCATCCTTGACGACGGACTGCGATGCTTCGTCGCCAGGGGCAGTTTCCCATTCGTGTGCACACTCAGGACAGACAAGCAGCGCGCCCAGCTCGTAGGTGTACTCGCTGGAGCACTCGGGGCACGGGGGCAGTGAGTTAGTCACGGTGCTCAGGATAGCCATGACCGGCCACGTGTCTTGGTTCACTGCTGCGAGCCGATGCCGCCTCGTCGCTGTACAGGGGTGTGGGCGCACTCGCCCTCCCCGATGTGAACGGGTTACGGCGATGGAGAATCGTTGACTTGTGGCGGCGCAGCGCACCGCTGCTGCGGGATTAGCCGATACTCGCGCAGGCTCGGCCGAACAACTGGCAAGAAGATGACCAGGGTTCAACTGGTGGCAACGCGAGGTTTGGAGCGCAGTGCACAGCGGTAGCTAAGGGCTGGTCGCCTCGACGATCGGGGTGGGATCACCTGGGTTACGTTGCAGGCTCGCCGGGCTCTAAGAGGTGGTGACGACCGGGATTCCACCCTTCTGGTTGAGCCTGCCCAGAACGCCCTTCGGCTAGCAGGACAGGTCTCCTAGGCATTGTTCGTTGGTGATCGAGGAGACTGGACCCGCTAAGTAGGCGGACCGGTGACGAGCACGGCGGGGCGCCATCCGCGTAGGGAGTTGACTACCGCCAAGGCGTCGGCCCGTCGCAGGTCCTGCGGTGTCATGGGGCGCTCGCGCAACTGCCCGAGCTCGATGCGTAGGCCTCGCTCGATTCCGGGCAGGCATCCTGAGTCCAGGCCAGGAGTCCACCATGTCCCGTCGAGGTGGACGGCCAGGTTGGCAGTTGACGTCTCGGTGACTTGGCCGCGTTCGTTGACCAAGACGACGTCATCGGCGTCGGGGTGCCTGCCGGCGCGAACGGTGTAGGTATTGCGGTTGCTCGTCTTGTGGTACAGCCATCGCTGCGTGGAGTCAACCGGCTCCGGATCGACCGCGAGCATTACTGGTTGCACCGACGGGGGCGGTAGAGCGGAGAGCTCGACGCTCACCTCGCCGCACCGCGTCAGGACCAGACGCACTCGCGCCGAGCCCGCGTGTTCGGTGGCTGCGGCCACTTCGGCTCTGACACGCCCAGGGTCGAAGGCAAAGCAGAAGTACTGTGCTGAGCCATCTAGCCGGTTCAGGTGCCGGTCCAGGTGCCGCACTCCAGCACCGGGAATATGTGCCATCGTCTCGATCAGATGGAAGTCGCGGTAGTGCGTGTGCAGTATCGCCGCCTTGTCGTGTACCTCGGCGAGCTCCTCGTCCGGGTCCGATGCCCAGGTGATCGCGCCGCCGGTGCCGTAGACCGCGCATCCACTGGCCCGGTCGACAGCCACCGTACGGATGGCGACGCTGAACTGCGCCCGCGGCCCGGCCCCTGGCGGAGCCACCAGGCCGATGGCGCCGCAGTAGACACCCCGCGGGCTGTTCTCTACTGCGCGGATGATCTCCATGGCCCGCTGCTTGGGCGCACCAGTGACCGAACCGCAAGGAAACAGTGCCCGAAAGACCTCCAGCAGGCTGGTCCCCTCAGGGACCCTGCCGGTCACATCTGAGGTTAGCTGCCAGAGGGTCTCGTAGCGCTCCGGGACGCACAGGACCGGCACGCTCACAGAGCCGGCCTTGGCCACCCGGCTCACGTCATTGCGAAGAAGATCGACGACGATCACGTTCTCGGCACGTTCTTTAACGCTGTGCAGCAGTCCCTGGACGCGCTCCAGGTCCTCCCTTTGAGTGCGCCCACGGGCAGCAGTGCCCTTCATCGGGCGAGTCAGCAGCCGGTCGCCGGCCCATTCGAAGAACAGCTCGGGGCTGGCGCTCGCGATCACGTGCTGGCCCATGTCCAGGTAGGCCCCGTAGTGGGTCCGTTGGTTCAGCGCCAGATCGGCGTACAGCTGCGCCAGATCGCCGTTGACCTTCGAGGCCAGCCGCACAGTCAGGTTGCACTCGTAGATGTCGCCATCTGCGATGTGCTCACGGATACGGGCAATATCGCGGCGGTATTCCGCGCTGGTCCATCCAGGCTGCCATGTTGTGGCGTTGTAGTGTTCTTCTTCCCCCGTCGACGGCGAGACAGGGGGCACTGGCACGGGTTCGTCTGATAGCCCGAACCACGCCAGTGGGGGACTGTTCGGCTGGCGATCACACACCGCCAGTCCTGCGTCGAGGCCGGGCGCCGCCTCGTATGCCACGTACCCGAACGCCCAGGATCCCTCTCGTGTGCTCTTGTCCACCTCGTTCAGAACCGGCGCCACCTCACTGAGTGAATTCGCGACAAGCACCCGGTGCGGCGAGGAGAACATCAGCCCCGTCCCGAGGATGACGTCGTCGAACCTCGCCCAAGGCGCATTCCCGATGACGGTCGTCCTGCTGGTGTCCACCGCATCATCATCGCAGCGGCACTTGCGTTCTCTACTGCGCGTGTCGCGCTCACAGATCCCCATCCTGAGGCAACGGCAGCTAGGGATCGGTTGATTGGCCTGTGCCGGTGCTGGTAGCCGGGCATCGCTTCGGACCGGCTCAGAATCAAGAGATGCGCCATGGTGTCGTTACTCATCGAATATGGCCGGCTCTCCACCGATCAGCAGACGAACTGCCCAACGCGACTGCCGCCAAGCCTCGGTGTGGACATCAACGGCCTCTACGCCGACCAGCCACTGACCGTAACCGCACGGAGGGCCAGACCCGGTCAAGTCGTCGCGGTGTTCCGGGGAGGCGACGCGTTGGTGGTCACTAAGCTCGACCGGCTCGCGNNNGGAATGCCTGCACCGACCCGGCCGGATCAGGGGCTGGTTCCTTCACGTCACCGGTGATCTCCACCTCGGCTGGAGCTACGAGCTCAAGGGCAACACCGGCGGCCAGATCCTGGGTTGTGAACCACCCCACCTACTCAAGGTGACCTTGGGTGTTCGGTGAGGATCCAGCGTCCGAGGTCGAGGTGCGGCTGTCTGCCGGCGCGGGCGGGCAAACCTAGTTCGAGCTCGAACACGCAGCCTCGTTGACATCAAGTTCTGGGGCGAATACGAGCCTGGCGCGGTGGTCGGCTGGGACTTCACCCTGCTCGCCCTGAGCACGTATCTGCACGGTGAGTCCCATGAAGGCCGCGCGCCGTGGCAGGGGACGCTGAGCCCGCCGTCGTTCCTGGCCACGTGATAATCCCTATAGCAGCCAAGCAACCAGCACTGCACCCAGAGGCTCGGTCAACCGTCCAAGACTGCCATTAGCCGCCGGAGCCCATGGCCCTGGTCACCACGGCGGTGACAGCGCCACGTGAGCCGTGATCACGCAGATCACGGCTGCCGTGAGGTGCCGGAGTCAACCGGCCGTTGCGATGGCGGGGAGCAGTCGTGCGGTTGCCCTGCCGATCGCGTGCTCACGAAACAGCTCGGCGGCAGGTAGTAGCCGACGCTCGGTAGACCAGGTCAGGCCGATCCCGCGGACCGCCAGGGGGTCGGCTATCTTCACGTAGCGCAGCGGCCCGGTCACTGCGTCGGGCGATCCTTCTCGCAGAGCCGGCACTATCGCGACGCCGAGCCCGGCAGCCACGAATCCACGCAGGGTTGGCAGGTCGTCGCCTTCGAAGCCCAACTGTGGCCGGAACCCGGCCTCGTCGCATAAGTCCTCGCACAGTTGACGCAGCAAAGATGTCGCCCGCAGCATGATGAACGGTTCGGACGAAACCTCAGCCAGATGGATCAGCGTTCGCCGTGCGAGCGGATGCCCGCTCGGCACCGCTAGCCGCAGCGGCTCGACCGTCAACTGTCGCCATTGCACAGTTGGGTCCGCACGCCGAACGGTCGAGATCTGGAGGTCCACCTCCCCCCGGCCTAGCACCGAGGACACCAACTCGTCTCGTACC
>PMJN01000542.1 GCA_003157445.1 Micrococcales bacterium | reverse complement strand
TCAGCCCGAGTGGCCCGATGCCGATGCGCTAGCTACGGCTGTGCAAACGTTGTCGAGCTATCCGCCACTGGTCTTCGCAGGTGAGTGCGACGTGCTCAAGGCCCGGCTGGGCGAGGCAGCGGTCGGCAAGGCCTTCGTCCTGCAGGGAGGGGACTGCGCCGAGACGTTCGCCTCGGCCACCGCCGACAACATTCGCGACCGGATCAAGACGATCCTGCAGATGGCGGCTGTGCTGACCTATGGGGCGAGCATGCCGGTCATCAAGGTCGGCCGGATCGCGGGCCAGTTCGCCAAGCCGCGCAGTAGCAAAGACGAGACCCGGGACGGGATCACGTTGCCCACCTACCGCGGGGACATGGTCAACGACTGGCCGTTCACCGCTGATGCGCGCACTCCCGATCCGGACCGTCTCGTGCGGGCTTACAACGCGAGCTCGGCGACGCTCAACCTGGTCCGGGCGTTCACGACCGGGGGGTTCGCCGACCTGCGCCACGTCCACGACTGGAACCGGGGGTTCGTGGCGAACTCGGCCAACTCGCGCTACGAGGGCATCGCGGGTGACATCGACAAGGCGATGAAGTTCATGGCCGCTTGTGGCGCCGATTTCGATGCGCTTCGCACGGTGGAGTTCTTCGCGAGCCACGAGGCCTTGTTGCTGGACTATGAGCGGCCCCTGACCCGCATCGACTCACGAACGGGTCAGCCGTATGACGTCTCCGGACATTTCGTCTGGGTGGGGGAGCGCACGCGCGACCTCGGGGGAGCGCACGTCGACTTCCTCTCGAGGATTCGTAACCCGATCGGGGTCAAGGTCAGTCCCAAGGCAGATCCCGACTATCTCCTGCGTCTGATCGACAAGCTCGACCCCGAGCGGGAGCCGGGGCGGTTGACGTTCATCACCAGGATGGGTGCTGGCACGGTTCGGGAGGCGCTGCCCCCGATCGTGGAGAAGGTCACGGCCTCAGAAGCTGTGGTGACGTGGATCTGTGACCCCATGCACGGCAACACCTTCGAGGCGCCATCGGGCTACAAGACGCGCCGTTTTGACGATGTCGTCGATGAGGTTCGTGGCTTCTTCGAGGTGCACCGGGCCCTGGGCACCATCCCCGGCGGTATTCACATCGAGCTCACCGGCAGCGATGTCACCGAGTGTCTGGGTGGGTCCGGGGAGATCGTTGACGCTGATCTGCAGAGGCGCTATGAAACGCTGTGCGACCCGCGCCTGAACCACCAGCAAAGTCTCGAGCTGGCTTTCCTTGTGGCTGAGATGCTCTCGGCATGACAGATCGAGTCGTGGACCTGCGCTCGGACACGATTACCAGGCCGGTGGTCGCGATGCGGATGGCGATGGCATCAGCGGAGGTCGGCGACGACGTCTACGGCGAGGATCCGACGGTTCTGGCCTTGGAGGATCGGATCGCGGACCTGCTTGGGCAGGAGTCGGGCCTGTTCACTCCGTCCGGCTCGATGGCCAACCAGCTGGGGATCCGCCTGCACGTGGGGCCCGGCCAGGAACTCATCGCCGACGAGCTGGCTCACGTGCTGCGTGCCGAGATGGGTGCCGCGGCGGTCTTCTCCGGCATCTCGTCCCGGTCCTGGAGGGCGCCGCGGGGCCTGCTCGACCCGGCTGCTGCGTTGGCGCTGATGCAGCCGGACGCCGGGGCCTACCAGGTGTCGACCAAGGCGATTGTCGTGGAGAACACTCACAACTTCGGTGGTGGCACAGTCCAGCCCCTCGAGGCGATTCGCGCCCTTCGTGGGGCCACCCAACCATTGGGCGTGGCAATGCACCTGGACGGTGCGCGGCTGTGGAACGCCCACGTTGCCACGGGTATCGCCCTTGCCGACTACGGGCAGCAGTTCGATACAGTCGCTGTCTGCCTCAGCAAGGGGCTGGGCGCGCCGGTGGGCTCGGTCCTGGCCGGATCACGGGGGCTCATGGCAGAGGCCCGTGTGTGGCGCAAGCGTTATGGCGGTGGCATGCGCCAGGCGGGGATTCTTGCAGCGGCCGGATTGTGGGCGCTGGACCACCACATCGAGCGTCTGGCCGATGATCACGGTCGTGCTCGGGCGTTCTCCGAGGCCGTTGCGAGCAGTTTCCCCGAGGTGATTGATCCGGCACATGTCCAGACCAACATCGTCATCGTCGATGTCGCTCAGGGCGGTTGGGCTGCTGCTGACTTCGTCTCGGCCGCAGAGCAGCGGGGTTTGCGGATCTACGCAGTCAACGAGCGTGCCGTTCGGCTGGTCTGGCACCTCGACGTCGATGACGCGGACACGGACTTCGCTGCCGACCTGGTCAATGCCATGCTCGCGGAGGCTGCGCAGGGATCATGAGTCCGCCCGAGCTCGCCGATCCGCGGTCGCTGCCGCCGGGCCAACGTCTGTCCTCGGTGTTGAGACCCGTTAACTATGGGCGCGTGCCTCACATCGACCTGACCACGTGGTCCCTGCGGATCGGCGGCGATACCCATGATGGCGGTGAGGCATTGTCGCTGTCGTGGGCAGAGCTCATGTCATTGCCGCGGGCCGTTGTTCGCGCTGACCACCACTGCGTCTCGCGGTACACGACACAGGACCTGGAGTGGTCCGGGGTAGCGGCCCGGACCATCATCGAGCTGGCGCCGCCAGCCGACGACGCTCAGCACGTGCTTGTCTCGGCGGCTCGCGGGTACAGCAGTTGCATCCGTTTTGAGGATCTTGCCTCGCCGCGGGCGGTGTTCGCTACTCACCTCAATGGTGAGCCGTTGACACCTGAGCACGGGTGGCCCCTTCGGCTGGTGCTTCCGCACCTCTATGGGTGGAAGGGTCCCAAATGGGTGGGGGCCGTTGACTATCGGCGATCTGTCGAACGCGGCTTCTGGGAGCAGCGTGGCTATCACGTCACTGGTGACGTCTGGCGCGAGGAGCGGTACGCCTACCAGGAATGAGAGCAGGCAGGTTCGCACGCCGATGACTCGCGCGGGAGCAGTAGGTGACCGCAAAGAGCAGGAGTCATGAGACCGCCCTAGACGAGGGTCCCATCACCAAGCCCAAGTCCAGGGGCCATAGGCTCCCCGAATGTTTAGGGAACCCAAGGGTTATCTCCTGCATGAGGGCGCGGTAGATGCCCCGACGACGCCAAGCGGCCAGGGTCGAGCCACCCCACAGGGCGTTGAACTCGGTGCCGGGCATACTCACCAGCCAGGCAGCGGAGACGACTCTTCCTTCAGCTTCTGCCACGAAGATGTAGATGTTGTCGGATGCGGACGTGATGCGGTTCGCCAGCCAATCGCGACTTGGCGAATGGTGTTCTCCCGTACCGATGGCGTTGCGGCACACCTGGCCGCCGGCATCTTGCGACCGGACACCTGCGCTCCCGCGTGACGACCGCGTGAAATGGGCCTACGTGAGTGCGTAGCCAATGATCCCTGACCGAGCGTGACCCATCTAACCTATGCGTCGTACTTATGACCGTAGCGCTGACGGGCTGCTTCGCCGGAGGTTCCGACTAGCGAGCCGATGAACGCCCAGGAGTAACCGCGTTCGCGTGCGTGTTTGACCGCGTCTCTGATTGAGCGTTCGGCATCCGATCGCGACAGGACAGCTCGGCGAAGCTCGCCGAATACTGCCGGGTCGCGTTCGTCTGTCGCTGATGGTTCGTAGTCCTCGAAACGCTTAGCGAGTTCATCAGCGTGGTCGAGGATGTCTTGGACGGTGCGTGGCATGCTCATCACCTCAGAAACTTCTCGCGTGCTCTCATCGCGTGGACGATGACCGATGCCGAGACACCGTCGACGATACCGATCTCGTAAGTGATGGCCGCGAGGTTGCCCCGATGACCGTCGTGAACCCTTCGTCGAGGTCGAAGACCCGAATCGGGTTTGCGTACGCGTGCAGGATGTCTTCGTCACTCACACCGTGCTTGCGCGCACTTTCCGCGATGATCGGATCGTCGCCCACGTCTCCAAGTTACCTTGCAGATAGCCCCCCAGTGCAAGGTAACTTGCACTCACCTAATGGCCGTGTGCATCGTGACGTGGCCAGGTATCTTGTAAACCGAGCCGTACCGGTGGCCGATGGCCGACCGGGCTGCTCTGGATTGACCGACCCGACGACAGGCCTGATGTGCAAAACGAAGAGGGATGGGAGTGACTCAGAGCGGCGGTGCTGGGTCGTACTGGATCCCTCAGCGCACCTCTCGGGCTCGGTCGACACCCGCGGCGGGACACCAGATGCAGCGTCATGTCGACTCCCACGGAGATGCCGGCCGAGGTAACCACATCTGCATCGTCTACGAACCGCTGGTCGGTGCGGACCTCGATAGTCGGGTCAAGTTGGGCAAGCGTCTCCAGTGAACTCCAGTGAACTCCAGTGAACTTCAGTGCGTAGTTGCGGGCCGGTGCCCGAGCAGGCCAGCGGCCGCGAATACCAGCAGCCAGTTCAGAGGCTCGTCATCAGCGGCACCTCGAGACGCTGCTGGCGTACCCAGTTCAACTGTGATGCATCCTCCAGTTGTGGGCGAGTGCCCTTACCTCCGGGGTAGACCAGCACCTCAAGTGGCGGCACGTCAGCGTAGGAGTAGTGGGCTTGCACGGCCAAGCCTTTGGAGCACTGTACGAGACTGCCAGACTTGGACAAGCAAGACACCGCGAAGCCGTCCTCAGGGTGGTTTCGGGTCCAGTACGACAGCACCTCCCACGGCCCAATGGCATCAAGCTCTTCGACGTCGTTGAACAACAGGATTCCGATGTGCTTGACCCCGGGCAGTATCAACTCGCCATTCCATCATCCGCGGTGAATTTGTCTATCCGCGTCCCGCAAGTCGAACGTCCTGTTCTGCGGATTCGCAACGACCGGCCCAAAGCTGTGATGCGAGAATGGCTGGGTGCCTTTCACACGACTCATCCATCGCGACGACGCTGCTGCCATTGCCGAGATTCTCAAGAGAAGCCGCGAGTTCATGGCCCCAACGGAGCCCGCTCGAGACGAAAGCTTCTACACAGTCGAAGGCCAGTTGCAGATCATTGGAGTGGCTCTCACCGAGCACCAGGCAGGCATACGGCTTCCCCATGTGATTCTGGACGACGATGGCGGTGTGGTGGGGCGCGCAACGCTCAACGAGATCGTTCGTGGGCCCCTTCAATCCGCGAGTTTGGGCTACTACGTGGACGGACGTCGCAACGGTCGCGGATTCGCCAGCCGCGCGACCGCTGAGATGGTTTCGATCGCTTTCGGTGAACTCGGGCTGCATCGTGTCCAGGCCGGCACGCAGCTCGAGAACCTCGCTTCACAACGAGTGCTCGTCAAGAACAGCTTTCGCCAGTACGGTTACGCCCCGGGTTATCTGCTCCTCGCCGGCGAGTGGCGAGACGAAGTCCTCTTCCAGAGGCTTGCCACCGATCGTGTCGACGGGCAGGCAGCGGACTACCCAACGACGGCGATAAACCACCGTGAAGCTACCCACCGCTTTTAGCCACCTCCGCGTCGGTCGAAGGCATCTCACGGTGTTCCGTAAGCCGAACGGCCAACGGGGCATATGGTCACCGCTCACCACCGCCTCTGGCCATCCCGTAGCCGGATCCCGCTACGGGCACGCGCGGAGGCTGCGCAGACCTGGCACAAACGTGATCTTCGTCGTTCCGTAGCGGGTTCGCCTTCCGCTACGGGGACAGCGGGAACTACCGGACCGACGGAACTCGCATCAGGGACCTGCAAGAGCAACTGTCTACTACCGCTGACGACGCCCAGTTGGCCAGGGATGACCTACAGAAGATGCTGCAGAGGCACCAGCAATAGCATCCTCCGTTCACCTGACCGGGCTCGGGCTCAACGGGTTGATTTGGGTCCCGAAGGGCCGAAGACCTGCCCAATTCCATACGGGGCATCCTCGTTCAAATGTACGTTTCGTATCTAACGGCGGCATTTCCTGCGTATCTGCGACGGGCCATAGTTGATGACCGATGTGACGTCAGTGCGGCTGGTTCGGGCGCGCTGGGTGGTCGGCGCTTTGATGGGTCTTGTGCTGCTGTGGGTACTCGCCCTCTACAGCACGCGCAACTTTGGTTCCACGTTCTCCGACCTGGGGACGACCGCCGCCGCGCTACTGGCAGCGGCCAACTGCGCGCTGGCCGCCCGATCCTCGTCCGGCCGGCTACGGGTCGCCTGGGCTGGGCTGGCCGGAGCCAGCCTGTCATGGGCGGTCGGCCAGGCGATCTGGTCATGGTACGAACTGGTCCAGCACACCGCGACGCTCTTCCCGGGGCCGGCAGACCTGGGTTTCCTCGGTTTCCCGCTTGGGGCCGTGATAGCCCTCGCGATCTTCCCATCCAACGTCTCCATCGCCCACCGGTGGCGGATGAGTCTGGACGGTCTGATGATTGCCTGCGCGATCGGTTTGGTCTCGTGGGGGACGGCCCTGGGTGCCGTTGTGCGTGCTGGCGGCGACTCACTGTTGGGGCTCTGCGTGTCGGTGGCCTACCCGGCGTCCGATATCGCGTTGCTGGTCGTCTGCGTGCTGGTGCTCTCCCGGTCCAGGGCATACCGGGTGCCACTCGGGTTCATCGCCGCGGGGCTTGTGCTGATGGCCGTGGCAGACAGCGGCTTCGCCTATCTGGTTGCAACCAATTCCTATGCCACCGGCAGCCCGGTCGACCTCGGCTGGTTCTTCGCGTTCGGGGTGCTCGCGTTCGCATCTCTAAGTCCGGGCGCGACCGGGTCCAGCTCGCAGGCCGAGCTCCCTTCTGTCGCCGGCGCCGCCCTTCCTTACATCGTTCTTTGTGGCGCACTCGGTTTCGTGATGTGGCAGATGGTTACCAGACAATCGGTCTCGATCGTGGAGATGGTGCTCTTGGTCATGATCGTGTTCCTGGTGTTCATCCGGCAGTTCCTGACTGTGCGTGACAACCAGATCCTTGCCCGGGCCCTTGCCGAGAGGGAGGCCGAGCTGCGCCATCAGGCGTTCCACGACCCGCTGACCGGGCTCGCGAACCGGGCCCTGTTCATCGACCGGGCGGAACATGCCCTGGAGCTGCACCGCCGTGACCGGCGCCCGCTGGCTATCTGCTTCCTCGACCTCGATGGTTTCAAGGCGGTCAATGACCAGTTGGGGCACAATGCGGGTGACGACCTCCTGAAGGAGGTCTCGAGGCGCTTCCGCGAGCAGCTTTCCGGTGCGGACACGCTCGCGCGGTTCGGCGGAGACGAGTTCGCGGTGCTGCTAGAGAACCAGCCGGACCCCATCGAGGTTGCCAAGGCGCTGCTCGGCAGCCTCCGCGCACCCTGCACGGTGGGAGGTCGCGAGGTGTCAGTGTTGGCAAGCATCGGCCTGGCACGGGTCGACCCCTTCGACCCGACCCCGACCGTCGACGAACTGCTGGCACGCGCGGACCTGGCGATGTACGTAGTCAAGCGCCGTGGCGGGGCTGGCGTTCTCCTGCACACGGCGGGGCTGCAGCTGGAGGAGGTCGACGAAGTAGCACTGGGCATCGCCCTTGCACAGGCACTGGGGCGCCATCAAGTCACCGTGTCGTTCCAGCCGATCGTCGACCTGTCGACCGGGCGCCTGAATACCTTGGAGGCCGTGGCGCGATGGGCCCCCGGGGGTCGCCCCGTGTCGCCAGAGGTCTTCGTGCGGGTCGCCGAGTCGAACAACCTCATCGATTCGCTCTTCCGGTCCGTGCTGGCGCAGGCCTGCGCTCAGATGGCTCGGTGGACGGCTCTGCCGGATGGCTCCGACATCCGGGTTGCGGTGAACATCACCCCCGGTCAGCTCTCATCACCTGAGTTCCCTTCCTTCATCGCCGCCGAGCTCGCACGCTACGGAATGACCTGCGAGCGGCTGTGTCTTGAGATCACCGAGACGGGAGGACTCGCGGACATCGCCACCAGCCGCGCGGTCTGCCACGAGCTGCGACGACTCGGCGTGCGGCTCTCAGTGGACGACTTCGGCACCGGACAGAGCTCAATGGCCCGACTCAGAGACCTCCCGATCGACGAGGTCAAGATCGACCGCTCCTTCATCGGCAACCTTGACCACGACGAGGCCCGGCGCCGCTTCGTCTGGGGCGTCGTGGCGTTCGCCGAACGAATCGGCCTCACCGTGGTCGCAGAGGGCGTCGAACGAGAAGCAGAACTCGAGGCACTCACCAAACTCGGCTGCCACCTGGCCCAGGGCCTCCTGTTCTCCCGAGCCGTGCCTGCCAGCACCGTCGACACGCTCCTGGGCTCCCCAGGCAACTGGCTCCTCGGAATTCCCATGACGTCACCCGAGCCAACAAACGGCAAGGTGCGACAACACACCAGAGACCACCAAGCTCACTCCCCCTCCGCAGACGCTCCCCCCGTAGCCGAGCTTCTGAGTTAAACGCGACGAGGAACTCGTTCATCGGCCAACCCAAGATCAGGAGAACTGCTACCTTTGCCCCGCTCGATCAAGAGGCACAGCAGGAGTACCGCGCAGCGTGCACGACGAACTCGGCAGCTGAAGCACCACTGCGCGCCTAGGCAGACGAAGCGTTGCTCCCCGCCGCGACGCCTGTTCTTCCAGCCGCCGGACGGTGGATCGAGCAGCTTCGCAGATGCGGAACTACAGGCTCCCTGTGCATCCAACAACGTCCGTAATTCGCCAAGTCCGGGTCGCATCTTGTCGTCTATCCACCGTCACGAAAGCGGAACGGTAACTGACGCGTCGAACGGCGCGAGCGGGACTCCTACAACGAAGTCTCGACGCTGCCGTTTGTCGATCCCGTTACGAATACCTGGCTGCCAGGGGTCCTTCGTTACGACCACACGAACTGCCGCATGAGCGGACGTTACCTTGCTCCGATTCGTCGCCCAGAGTAGGAAGGAATCATGGGGAGGCAGGCATCTACCGTGCTCTACGTGCTCACGATGGTAGTCATCGTGGTTGGCGTGGACGTCCTGTTCTTCCGGGACCACTTCTGGGAGCGGCTGATGGCCAACGTCGGGATCGTCCTAGTGTTCGGGGCGTTCTATTTCAGGTTCCTGAAGCATTTCTGAGCGCAGCCCCCAGGCAGCGGTCCACCCAGCTCGGTCTTTCGCCTACGGGCACGCGAGGAGGCTGCGCCGACCTCTCACAAACAGGTCCTCGTCGCTCCGCAGCCGGATCCGGCTACGGGACACCAAAGGTCGCGGCTGGCCAAGTCAAGCCGTTACCCGGGGGCACTTCAGGTTGATACAGCCACGCCAGATCCTCGGAACCGGCTACCTGCGGGATCGGGCCGCTGCCGTGGCTCTGGCGATGCCGCGCGGCCGGGACCGGTCTTCGGAGCCAAGCCGTTCGCGCGAACCGATGCGGCGGCAGCGCACAGCAGGTCACCGCGACCCATCGTCAGCTCAAGTCCGCGAGGGCCTCGGTGATGGCGCGGGCGAAGCCCGCTGGATTGTCCAGCATCATGCAATGCCCGGCTGCGGAGACGACCCGTAGCGGTATGCCCGAGGCGCGGATCGAGGGGTTCTCGGCGAGCTCGGCGGTGAGCGCGCCCTCGACGAGCGCACACGGGACCGCGAGGTTGAGTAGCAGTTCGTCCATCATCGGCGTCGTGCCGCGCCCAAGGGCCAGCTCGGTGCGGTAGAGCGCAACAGGGTCGGCCAGACGCATCGTGGCCCCCCACTCTGGGTCGACTTCACTCAGCGCCTGCTCAAAGCCGAACTGGACGAAGGCAGCCTCGGTGAACGGCTCGACGCGCGGCCTCGCTGACGACCCCAGGTTCGGCTCAGCCAGGACCAGCCGGCCGACAAGGTCCGGGCGGCGGCTGGCGAGCACGAGCGCGATCGATCCACCCATGCTGTGCGCGACCATGTCGACCCTTGCGAGTCCCAGAGTGTCGAGCGCTCGGGCGATCGAGTCCGCGTGGTCCTCCAGCGTGTAGCCGAAGACAGCCGGTCTGTCGCTGATGCCGAACCCAAGAAAGTCGATCATGATGGCTCGTCGCCCGGCCAACGCCGGTTCGACGGCCGTCCGTGCAAAGTAGATCGGAGAACACGCGCCCAGACCGTGCAGAAACAACAGTGCCGGGTCATCTCCGTCGAACTCGACATACCCAAGCCGTGCGCCCTCGGGTCCCACCTCGACCTGCTTCACCATCTCTCCCGTCAACGGCTTGTCACCGAAGCCCTGATCCTAGACAGCGGAGTCGCGGGGCGTGGATCCATCGCCAGGCTGAGATGAGACTGAAGGCTGTGCACGGTTCCCGCAGGCCGATGGCGTCGCGGGACACCGGAGGTCCCAACCGCGCGTCATCTGAACGCACTCATTTGGCACCCTTCTACTTACCCCCTCGACGTGGCACGACGTCCACAATGACATCTCAGGTCGCGATGAGGTCCCTGCCGATCATGATCATTTGGACTACTTAGCTAACGATCATCGTGGGCAACTCACCAAAGGGGCCGCCTCGATCTCCATGCTCAGCGTCAAGAGTGTCGCCAAGGCGCAGCAACGTGCCTACGCTGGCTGACATGAGCGAAGCCGATGAACCTGGCTGGTTGACCCGCCTCCGTCCGGCCGCCAAGCAGAGGCCGCGAACTCAGTTCGTGAAGATCCGCTGGCACGACCTCCAAGAACTCCTGCGCGAGCGTGACGCGCTGTGGCACGCATCGTCCGAGGAGACCCGTTCAGTGCTGGATGCCACCAGGCGCGAGTATGGCCGGGACCGCAACTGATGCCAACTATCACCACGATGAGCCCGCTCGGTACCTCGATGCCCTCCTCGAAGCGAGGGTTAGGTTGTCCACGGGCGCTCTGTTCGTGATCCTGATGGCGGCCGCAGGCTACTGGGGATCGGAGTCCCACAACCGGGCGGCCGAGGCTGCCACTGATCACCGGTCACCGATCCCGCTACGGAACGACGAGAACAATGTTTGTGCCTGTTCGGAACGGCCTCCGCGCGTGCCCGCAGGCCGTTCCGCTTGCGGAACAGTTGGATCGCTCGAAGCCACAGCCGGAAACTGATCATTATTCGCTGGCCGCTGAGATCCGATGGCCAGCAGCGTCAGATCGGTCATGAAAGCAACGAATCTCGACAACACCTACGGATCGCCCCTCCTCGACTGGAGCCGCGTCGAAGCACGCCTCAACAGGGGGGTCAGGCAAGCGCCAGGGACGGGCGGCCGGGACCGGCTGTGCACACGTCAGGCGTCGAGGGCCGGAAACTGGCCCAGCTAGCCGCTGAGTGAGTCTGCCAGCTGGCGACCCCAGGCTTCGGCGCGTTGTTCTTCGCCGTCGACCAGGGGGCCGGCAGTGTCCGCGACGTAGAAGCTCTGCCCCCGTTCGGCCATACGGAACCCACGCTTCTTCAGGGACTTGAAGGCGGCTTTGGACGCCGACCCCGGCATGAACTTCATCCGTATTGATGTGTCGAACGTCAGCACGCGCAGGTCCCCGCGCGGGGTGATTTTCTGGAGCCATTCCCGGACGCCCACGGTGTCGCCGTCGGTGGCGCCTTTCTCTGCGGCTTGCCTGCGCGACTGTGCCTTCGGCATGGAGAACTCGTGAGTGGGGGCACCGACCAGCAGCAGGTCGAGCTCAGGCGGAAGCTCGTGGGGTGCCCCGCCTGGCCGCAGGACAGTGACGGCGTCCGGGCCGAGCTCGTGAGCAAGGCCGGAGGTGATGGCCTGGGCGACGGTCCGGGTGTTGCCGAAGTAGGACTCGGAGACGATCAGAACCGTCACGGTTGGGTCCTAACAATGCGTCCGGGCGTCCACAACTGGATTACGGCTACGAGCCCGGCGATGCTGGGCAGAAGGCCGAGGATGCCCACTGGTGCTGGAAAGATCCGCGTCCCGAACTCCGACACGAAGAGAACCAGGAGAGCGAAGCTGGTCGCGGTCAGGAAGGCGATACTGACGAGGATCCGCGCCCAGGCCTTTTGCCGGCTGACGCCCCAGATCATCGTCACCCACAGCAGGATTCCGATGGCGGATGTCACGTACAGGATGTCGAACAGAACGTTGGGGTCAGGATGCAACTTGAGTGGCCCATAGAGACCAGCCACGTGGTCGGCGATGCTGTTGATACTCGTCTGGTCGACAACCAGGGCGGTCAGCGTGACCAGGGTCAGCAGCAGACCGATTCCCATCGCGGTAACTTCCGAACGGGGGGCGCGCAGTTTCGTCGGTGTGAATGATTTCATGTGCATTTCCTTTGCTTGGAATTCGGCCAGAGCTGGATTGTGGTGGTGAGGTCCGGGCACCTATGCCGTACGGTCAGGGTGTCTCCGGACACCGTGACCGTGGCGTCCCAGGCCCTCTTTTGGCCGTACCGGCGATGACCGGGCCGTCAGTGGCTGTCATTGCCCCTTGCCTCCTCGATCGTGGCCAGAAGCTTGGTCAGCACGGCTTGTCCGAGCCGCCGCTCCCGGTCGTCGCCAGTGGCCAGGAACAGGTCCATCAACCGGCGCACAGCATGGATGTCGATGGCCTGGGCAACCTCAGGAAGTCGCTCACCGATGCGATCGCGCATGCGCCCAACGTTCGCGGCGGCGATGCGCTCGACGTCGTCGTCGCTGAGCTCGGAGGTCAGCGCCTCGCGGAAGGCATCCAGGCTCGCTGTGCGGGTCTGATCGTCTACCGCGGCAAAGAGAAGTTCGGCTTCGGGGGGTACGTCGCCGCGTAGATAGGCGAGTTCCAGGAAGTCCCGTTCGCGGCGTACCCCGGTGCGCGTCGTGTCGTCAGACGCCGCCTCCGCCAAGGCGTCGTAGAAGGCCACCACCCGAGGAGGCATCGGCGACAGGGACTCGCCGCCCTCGACCGTGGTCAACCGGGTGACGAGCCGGTCGCGCTGCGCGGTCAGGCTCTCGATCCGCTCGCCCAAGAGGTCGAGGCTGGCACGCAGGTCGGTCAAGACAGCGTCCCGTTGATCGCCGCGAGTGGGGTCGCGCGGAACCAACAAGGCCGCACTGATCTGGGCGAGCGGGAGTCCCGAATCGGCCAACCAGCGCACCCGGCCGACCCGAGCGACATGCGAGACGTCGTAGTTACGTCGCCCGTTTCGGACCGGCGGCACAGCCAACAAGCCGACCTGATGGTAGTAGCGAATCGTCCGGACGGTCGTCCCCGTCA
>PMJN01000217.1 GCA_003157445.1 Micrococcales bacterium | reverse complement strand
CCTATCAGCAGGATCGCCCACCATCCAGCCCCCTGATGTGGGAATCCGAGAGTCATCGCGACCCCATGGCGGCAAGCCCGGCGGCCCGCATCTCATCGACGGGCGGGCACAGACCAGTCATCAGGTGCACCTGCTTGGCCGCCTGATGAACCAACATCTCCAAACCCGACACCGCACTTCCCCCCGCTTCGTGAAATGTCCGCGCCAGCGGCGTCGGCCAACCTGTGTAGACCACATCCAGCAGGAGGTGACCCGTGGGTCGCGGACCCTTCGGAAACACCCTGTCCGTCAACGCGTTCTCAGGAAGGGTATTGCCCGGCAGCGCGTTCATCGGCAACGTGCTGACGACCACCCGCGTGTCGGCGAGCAGATCTGCTACCTGACACAGCCGTACAACATGAACTTCAAGTCCGGCGCGGCCCGCCTGGTCCAACGTCTCCTGCCTCGCCTCCGAGCGGACCGCGAAGGTCACCTTCGTACACCCCAACGACGCCAATGCCGCGACCACAGATCGAGCAGTCGCTCCCGAACCGAGCACCACTGCACTTGAAGTGTGCGCACATCCCGCCTCACGCAAAGCCTGCGATACGCCGTAGACATCAGTGTTGTCGCCACTCCAACCACCGTCCGGGCCTCTGACCAAGGTGTTGATCGCACCGACCTCGCGAGCCAGGTCCGAGACCTCATCGGCGACCTCGAACGCAGCTTCCTTCAAGGGCATGGTCAACGAGAGGCCCGCCCACTGGGGTCCCAGCCCTGCCACGAACCTGCGCAGCGCCGGGGCCTTTATCTCGTGCGCGCCGTAGGACCAGTTGCTCAGACCAAGGGCCCGATACGCCGCCAGGTGCAGCACCGGGGACAGGGAGTGGCTGATCGGTGATCCCAGAACGGCGGCAAGCCGTGTTGTCGGGGTCAACACTTGCCCGGGTTCTTTGAGCACCATTGCAGGAACAGCTTCACGTTGGCCGCGTGACCGGCTGCGTCAACGGCAAATCTGGTCTCTCCCGTGGTCGGGTTCACGGCCACGAAGTAGAGCCACGGCCCGGGAGTGGGGCTGAGCGCGGCCTGTATAGACAACACCCCGGGACTGTCGATAGGTCCTGGTGGAAGACCGGCAACCAGGTAGGTGTTGTAGGGGCTCTTGACCGCTCGTTGGGCGTCGGTTGTGCCCACCTTGCCGCGAAGTTGTGCAATGAAGCTGACGGTCGTGTCCAACTGCAGCGGCATCCCCTTGGCCAAACGGTTCTCGATGACCCGGGCCACCTTCGGTCGGTCGGTCGCTGCTTGAGCCTCGGCCTCCACAATGCTCGCAACAGTAAGCACCCGCTGCGCCTTGTCAGGGCTGACACCGAGTGTGCTCAGCTCTTCGAGCGCCTTGGACACCATCGTCTGAAGTTGCGTAGCTGCGGTGATCTTCGGCTCGAACGAGTACGTCGACGGGAACAGGTACCCCTCGACATTGCCGTTCGCCTGTGCCGGCAGCCCCAGCGACGACGGGTCTTTCAATGCCGCCGTGTAGCTGGCAAGCGGTTGACCAGTGGCGGCGGCCAGCTTGCTGATGATCTCGGAAGTCCACAGACCCTCACGGATCGTGACCCTTGAGATCTTGCGGTTAGCCGGGCTCAGCAACATGCCCAGAGCCAACCGGGAACTCATCTTCGAGTGCAGGGTGTAGACGCCCGGCTGGATGTTACCGGACTCAGGGTTGCTGGCAGCGGCGTCCTCGAAAGCCCCGGCTGTCTTGACCACGCCCGCCCTCGCCAGAGCCGCCCCGATGGTCCGGCTAGTGTCACCGTCGTGAACGGCCACAGACACAAGGCCCGAGCCGGCACCGACGTAGTCGGTGCCAGCAGTAAGGCTGGTGACCAGAGGCCACAGCGCAGAAACGGCGAAGGCCCCGGTGCCCACGACCAGACCAAGCGCTACCAGTAGCACAATCGTCTTGCGGAGGCCCTTGATGCGGCGCCCCTGCTTACGACGAAGACGCTCGGCACGTTGACGCTCCTCTACGCGCCGACGCCGTTCGCCGCGGCCCGCGGGTAGCACATCAGCTGCCTCGGGGGCCTCGTCACCCCCATCGTCGGGGGCACCGAAGATCGAAGACCCGAGATGGCCAGAGTTCATCGTTCCTACCCCCCTGTCTTGGTCCGGGGACTACGCGGTTTCCGTCCGCCCACGAGCTCTCCTGGTGGCAGTCCAGAGGACTTCTCGGCGTCCAGTGCGGCCTGCAGGATCAGAACAGCGGCCGCCTGGTCCACCACGGCACGTTGGGCCCGGCCTGGCAGGCCGCTATCACGCAGCTGGCGATGGGCATCGATGGTTGTCAGGCGCTCATCGATCAACCTTACCGGGGTCGGTGAGATCCGGGCAGCCAGAGCGGTCGCATAGGTGCGGGCCCCCGCAGCTGCAGGGCCCTCACCGCCGGATAGTGACCGCGGCAATCCGACGACCACTTCCAGCACGTCACGCTCGAGCACCACCGCCGCGACAGCAGCCTGGTCGGCACCTGACTTCAGATCGCGCTCAAGGGTCTGGATTGGAGTGGCGAGGATGCCACCCGGATCGCTGGCTGCGAGGCCAACGCGGACACTGCCCACATCAACCCCCAGCCGGATCCCTGCGCGCATCCTTCAGCGCCCCGCCGTCACGAGCTCACCCACGGCGTGCTCGACCTTGGCCAGCGCTTCAGCGACCTTGGTCACGTCGGTGCCGCCGCCCTGAGCCAAATCGTCTTTGCCGCCGCCACCACCACCAAGTGTCTGTGCCGCAACCTTTACCAGCTTTCCGGCCCGCAGACCCCACTGCCGGGCAGTGTCGTTGGTGGCGATGATGACCATCGGACGATCATTGGCTACGCCAGCCACAGCTACCACAGATGGCCGTTCGTTGCCAAGCTTCGAGCGCACGTCTAGAGCCAGGCTGCGTAGATCGTCCGCACCGACGCCACTGCCCGTATCGTGGCTCACGAAGGTCACACCGAATACGTCACTCGCGCCGGACGCAAGGGCGGACGACCCAGCCAGAACCTGCTGCTGACGAATCGCGTTAATCTCGCGTTCAGCGTCCTTGAGTCTGCCCAAAATGCTGGCGATCCGCTCCGGCAGCTCTTCCGAGCGGACCTTCAACGCTTCGGTGAGCTGTCCTACCACAGCATGCTCACGTGCCAGGAAGTCGTACGCATCGGTCCCCACGAGGGCCTCGACCCTTCGCACACCGGAACCGATGGACGCCTCACCGAGCAGCTTGACCAGCCCGAGTTGCCCCGAGCTCTGAGCATGGGTGCCACCACACAGCTCGCGAGCCCAGTCACCGACGGAGACCACCCGCACGGCCTCGCCATACTTCTCGCCGAACAAGGCCATCGCGCCGGTGGCGCGCGCCTCATCCTGGGTCATCACCTCGGCGCGAACCTGCAGGTTCTCGATCAACAGCGAGTTGACCCTGGCCTCCACGTCAGACATCACCGACAGCGGAAGCGCAGCAGACGCGTTGAAGTCGAACCGGAATCGTCCGGGCGCGTTCTCCGAACCTGCCTGAGTGGCAGTATCACCAAGAGCCTCACGGATCGCCTTGTGCACCATGTGGGTGGCAGTGTGGGCCCGTGAGATGGCACGACGGCGATCGATGTCGACCAAAGCCTGGGCCTGCTCTCCCGGGATCACCTCGCCGAAGACAACGCTCGCCCGGTGGACGACAAGACCCTTAATGGGCGACTGGACATCACGAACATCGATGATGGCACCGTTGACCAGCGTGATTCGCCCGGCATCGGCCAACTGCCCGCCACCCTCGGCGTAGAACGGCGTGCGATCAAGCACCAACTCGATCTCGTCCCCGGCATGCGCCGAAGCGACGGACACACCATCAATGAGCACACCGGCGACCCGGGCCTCCGAAACAGTCTCCTCGTAGCCGGTGAACTCCACCGCCTTACCGATCGAGTCCGCAACCGAGCGATACACCGAGGTGTCGCCATGGGCGCTCTTCTTGGACCTGGCATCGGCCTTGGCCCGGTCACGCTGTTCCTTCATGAGGCGACGAAACCCGTCCTCGTCGACCCGGACCCCTTGCTCCGCAGCCATCTCGAGCGTCAGCTCGATCGGGAAGCCGTAGGTGTCATGCAGCGCGAACGCCTGATCACCTGCCAGGGTGGCCTGACCGGAGGACTTGGCCTTGGCCACCGCGGTGTCCAGAATCGTCGTGCCGGAGGCGAGGGTGCGCTGGAATGCCTCTTCCTCGGCGTAGGCGATCTGCGAGATGCGAGAGAAACCGGTCTCCAGCTGGGGATAAGAAGCCTTCATCCGCTCCATGCTCACCGGGAACAAGTGCGGCAGACACGGCTGGTCGAACCCGAGCAGCCGCATCGAGCGCACCGCGCGACGCAACATCCGGCGCAGAACGTAGCCTCTACCCTCGTTGCCCGGGGTGACCCCGTCGCCGATGAGCATCAGCGACGCCCTGATGTGGTCAGCCACAACACGCAGGAGCACGTCGTCGGGGTGACTATGAGCCGCGTCATGGGCCGAGTTGGCGCCGTACCGCTTCCCGGTCAGCTCGGCCGCCTTGGCCAGGACCGGGTATACCTCATCGATCTCGTAGATGTTGTCTACGCCCTGCAGCACCGAAGCAATGCGTTCCAGGCCCATCCCGGTGTCAACGCTCCTAGCCGGCAGGTCCCCCAGAATCGCGAAGTCATCCTTGGTGTTGCCCTCACCGCGTACATTCTGCATGAAGACAAGGTTCCAGATCTCCATGTAGCGGTCCTCATCAACTGCTGGGCCTCCGGGCTGCCCATATTCGGGACCGCGGTCATAGAAGATCTCAGAACAGGGGCCACACGGCCCAGGCACCCCCATCGACCAGAAGTTGTCGGCCATACCGCGGCGCACGATGCGCTCGACCGGGATCCCTGAGTGCTTGAGCCACAGGTCCGCCGCTTCGTCGTCGTCGAGGTAGACCGTCGCCCACAGCCTGTCCTTGTCCAGGCCGTACCCGCCCTGCTCCTGGCTTGTGGTCATCAGCTCCCACGCGAAAGTGATCGCGTCGGCTTTGAAGTAGTCGCCGAAGGAGAAGTTGCCGTTCATCTGAAAGAACGTGAGATGCCGACTTGTCTTGCCGACCTCATCGATGTCGCCGGTGCGCACGCACTTCTGCACGCTAGTGGCGCGCTTCCACGGCGGGGTCTCCTGACCCACGAAGTACGGAACGAACGGCACCATGCCTGCGCCGACGAACAACAGGTTCGGGTCGTCATAAATCAGCGAGGCGCTGGGCACGATCGCGTGACCCTTGCTCTCGAAGAACGTAAGCCAACGTCGTCTGATCTCGGCGGTTTCCATCGTGGTCTTCCTAACGCTCTGAGCTGGCCCACAGCAGGAGACCAACACCTAGGGTATGCCGGAGAATCGGGCTGCAGCGCCCAAAGGCGCCTCCGGCTGGGATCTGACGAGGACGAGCGACGGCTTGGGTTCTCAGCTTCAGTCCTCGGCCTGGTGTCCTACTTGAGTCGCGGCGAGGTCGGGTCCTCGATCAGAGCGCGGGCCTGATCGGGGCTCATCTCACGTCCGTCCGGCAACATACCGGTGTCTATGCCGAGGGCTAAACGAAGCTCGGTTTCTCGTTCACCCATCCCCTCGCGCACTGCCTCGGCCATCTCGCGCAGACCCTCACCCAGTTCTGACAGACCGCCGGACAGACCCTGCGCCATACCGGACGGAGAGTAGGCCTGGGCTGCTTTGGTGACCTTGCGGACAACCAGTGCCCCAACAGTGGCTCCGAGAGCTAGCCAGAACAAACGACGCATCCCGTCATCCCCTCCTGCGGCGGCGGTGGGTCGAGCCCTTGCGATCGCCGGCACCATTCATCGCCGAACGCACGCCATAGGTGAAGGCGGCCACCTTGACGACAGGGGAGCCCACCGTCGCGGCGAACAACGCCGTCAGTGCGTTGAGGTTCGTGCTCATCGACGAGACATTGGCGGTTATGGTATCCAGACGAACGATCTGCTCATTGGTGGAGGCCACGGTGTCGGTGACCTCCGAGAGCAGCGGGACGGTCTGTGCGGAGAGTCCGTGCACGCCAATTGAGGTCTCGTCCAGAACCTTGCCCGCCTTGCCGATGAGGCCGCCCAGGCGGAACACCAGGTAGGCGAACGCCAGAGCCGCAATCACACCGGCGATGTCACCGATGGACACAGTAGCCACGCTCACGCGCTCACCTCACGACAGATATTGATCAGGACCGGAGCCAAAACCTTACCCCGGCAGCACGTCCGGCGGGGATCGGGCGTCGCCAGGTGCTGCACGGGTGCGGCTGGTACACAGCGCTTTCGAGCACTCAGGTGCCCCTGATTCGCTCTTTGAGCCGTGCCCACCGCAAGGACATGGTCTGTTCGAAGCCCCGGTCGGTGGGCCGATAGTAGTCGGTGTCCGCCGATAGGTCATCGGGAAGGTACTGCTGGGCGACGACTCCTGCGGGGTCGTCATGCGGGTATGCGTACCCCTGGCCATGTCCGAGCCTGGTGGCTCCGGCGTAGCCACTTCCCCGAAGGTGGGCCGGCACCGGGCCGCCCCTGCCCGCTCTGATGTCTGAGATCGCCTCGTTGATCCCCAGGTAACTCGCGTTCGACTTGGGTGCCATCGCGTTGTGCACCACGGCCTGCGCCAGGATGATGCGCGCCTCGGGCATTCCGATCTGTGCCACCGCATGCATGGCGGCGACGGCCGTCTGCAATGCTGATGGGTCGGCCATCCCGATGTCCTCACTGGCCGCGATGACGATACGCCGGGCGATGAACCGCGGGTCCTCCCCTGCCTCGAGCATCCGGGCCAGGTAGTGCAGCGATGCGTCGACGTCACTGCCACGCATCGACTTGATCAGCGCACTGGCGACGTCGTAGTGCTGGTCGCCTGCACGGTCGTAGCGCACGGCGGCGTGGGCAACGGCCTGCTCGACCTGGGCCAAAGTGATCGGGATCTTCTGCTCATTGGCGCGTCCTGCGGGTTCGCCGTCCAACGCAACCCCCGCTGCCGCTTCCAGGGAGGTGAGGGCACGACGTGCGTCCCCGCCAGCCATCCGTATGACGTGTTGGCTCGCATCTGGTTCGAGATTGAAGACCCCTGCCAGTCCGCGCTCCTCGGTCAAGGCAGAGGTCAGGACAGCACCGAGCTCATCGTCGGAGAGCAACCCCAAAGTGATCAGCATGGACCTGGACAACAGTGGCGCGATGACGCTGAAGGACGGGTTCTCGGTGGTCGCCGCGACCAGCACCACCAGACGGTTCTCCACACCCGGCAGAAGGGCATCCTGCTGTGCCTTGGTGAACCGGTGGATCTCGTCCAGGAACAGGACCGTCTGCCGGTCGTACATGTCCCGCTCGCGAGCGGCTGCCTCCATGACAACCCTGACGTCCTTGACCCCCGCGGTGACTGCTGACAGCTCCACGAACCGGCGTCCGGCCGTGTTAGCCACAAGATGCGCCAGGGTCGTCTTTCCGGTGCCAGGCGGCCCCCAGATGATCGCTGACAAAGCGCCGGCAGCGCCCGCATGTCCCTCGATCAAACGCCGCAACGGGCTGCCCGGGCGCAGGACATCGCTCTGCCCCCGGACCTCGTCCAAGGATCGCGGACGCATCCGGACTGCAAGAGGCGGCATGGAGACCGCGCTGGCATCGGGGCCGGCCAGCGCGTCCCGTGACGAGGAGGCGAAGAGGTCGTCGTCGGCGCCGGTGGTCACAGTCGGCAGGCTATCCCTGTTCCTGCGGCTCGGCGTCGACGCCGGCCTCCTTGCGCTGGATTGCGGTGATCGGAGCCGGCGCAGAGGTCAACGGGTCGAAACCGCCACCGGACTTCGGGAACGCGATGACGTCGCGGATGGAGTCGGTTCCCGACAGTAGTGAGCAGATCCGGTCCCAGCCCAAGGCGATCCCGCCATGGGGCGGGGCGCCGAAGGCGAAGGCATCCAGGAGGAAGCCGAACTTCTCCTGGGCCTCGGCCTCGGACAAGCCCATTACAGCGAAGACACGCTCCTGAATGTCCTTGCGGTGAATACGGATTGAGCCGCCACCGATCTCGTTCCCGTTACACACGATGTCGTAGGCGTAGGCCAGGGCCGAGCCCGGGTCGGTGTCAAAGGTGTCAAGGAACTCGGGCTTGGGCGAGGTGAACGCGTGGTGAACAGCTGTCCAGGCGCCAGAGCCGACCGCCACGTCACCGGAAGCCACGGCTTCGCTGGTCGGCTCGAACAGTGGCGCGTCCAGCACCCACAGGAACGACCAGGCCGACTCGTCGATCAGCTCGCAACGCCTGCCGATCTCAGAGCGCGCCGCACCCAGCAGGGTACGCGAGGACTTGATCGCACCGGCGGCGAAGAAGATGCAGTCCCCATTGCTGGCACCGACGTGTTTGGCCAACCCCTCACGCTCGGCCTCGGTCAGGTTCTTGGCGACCGGACCGGCGAGAACACCATCGTCACCGACCAGGACGTACGCCAGGCCCTTGGCCCCGCGCTGTTTGGCGAACTCCTGCCAGGCATCGAGCTGCTTGCGTGGCTGTGCCGCCCCCCCGGGCATCACGACGGCACCGACATACTGCGCCTGGAACACCCGGAAGGTGGTGTCCGCGAAGAACTCAGTGCAGTCGGTGAGCTCTTGGCCGAAACGCAGGTCCGGCTTGTCCGAGCCGTAGCGGGCCATCGCGTCTGCGTACGTCATACGCAGCATCGGAGAGGTGACCTCGTGGCCGATGAGCTTCCACAGTGCGGTCAGAATCGCCTCACCGAGTTCGATGATGTCGTCCTGGTCTATGAAACTCATCTCGATATCCAGCTGAGTGAACTCCGGCTGACGATCCGCCCGGAAGTCTTCGTCGCGATAGCAGCGCGCAATCTGGTAGTAGCGCTCCATACCCGCGACCATGAGCAGCTGTTTGAAAAGCTGCGGGCTCTGGGGAAGCGCATACCAGGAACCTGGCCGCAGACGGGCGGGCACCAAGAAGTCGCGAGCTCCCTCCGGGGTCGAACGGGTCAGAGTCGGCGTCTCGATCTCCACGAAGTCACGCTCGGCCAAAACGGCCCGCGCGGCCTGGTTCACCTTGCTACGCAAGCGAATGGCAGCAGCCGGTCCCGGGCGGCGAAGGTCGAGATACCGATACTTGAGCCGGGCCTCCTCGCCGACGGTGACCCGCTCGTCGATCTGGAACGGTAGCGGGGCCGCGGGGCTCAGGACCTCGAGCACGGTGGCAACCAGTTCGATCTCGCCGGTGGGCAGTTCGTTGTTGGCGTTGCCCTCTGGGCGCGCACGAACCTCGCCAGTCACCCTGACGCAGTACTCGTTGCGCAGGTCGTGGGCTCCGCCCTGGGCAAGGATCTCGTCACGAACGACCACCTGGGCCACCCCCGACGCGTCTCGCAAATCCAGGAAGGCCACCCCACCGTGATCGCGCCGACGGGCAACCCACCCGGTCAAGGTGACGGTCTGCGAGATGTGGTCGGCGCGCAAGGTGCCGGCCTCATGAGTGCGAAGCACGGTGATGTCCTCAGTTCGTTGGTTGGGGCTGGTTCCGCTCTGGATCTGCGGGGATAGCACCCACATCCTACGGAGACATACCCGCCCCCTCCGAACCGGTCCGTGGCACTCCAGCTACCAGTCAGCTACCGGTCGCCCAACTCCTCGACCAACTTTGTCGGAGCTCGTAGACGCCACGAATGGGCGATCCAGGCAGTCAGTACCTACTCGTTGACCAGGCGACCTCAGACATTGACAAGAGGTCGAGTCCACGGTCGAGGCGTCTCACTTCCAAGGTCGTCAGATGGGCGGTGTCTCACTTGACGCCCGCTCCTAATGGGCGTTACCGGGCCGACATCGTGACAGGCTCGGTGCCTGGTAGCCGCCGATGGATGAGCACTCAAACGCCCCTGGACCTCGAGTCCTAGGGACAGATCGTGCCTCCAATCGGTGGTCAGGAAGGCGAACCGCCACCGCACACGCAAGACCCTGACCCGGACCTGACTCGCTCGGTGGCGAGGACCCGGACCAATATCACTTCCGCTAGCCGGCTCGACCGGACCAAGACCCACCGCCCTGTCCTGACTGCGTTCGATAGCAAGACCCCAGGTCCCCGCCACTGAGCGAGTGCGACCTTGTTCTCTGAGCCGCTACCAAGCCCACGTGATCAGCCTGCACCGCAGACAAGCCACCACAGTCACCCGACAAGGGACCAGACACCGACCACGCCGCGCGTCACGCCACCATGCCCAGACAGCCCTTGACAACAACACCCCGTTGCCATCCAGACTCACGGTCATGCCTGTTGTGAGGGTGATTGATCCACCAACGCACCCCCAGCCGCTTGGAGTAGTCGGCGACAGCGCTGAACCCGCCAGTAGGTATCGGCCGCCGCCGCTACCAGTACGCCGCGGGCTCTGCCGCCTGTGGCCAACAGCAAGAGCAGCACCAGGACCGCAGCTGCGAACAGTAGCCGTGCTCACCTTCGTGCCATTACGATCGACCTGTCCTACCCATCTTGCTGAGGAAAGCATCGTCCTTCTCGACCGTGGGCGCCATAATGTGGCCCAAGTGCATCCACGAGCGGTCCCAATTTGGCAGCAGGATTTCCGGAAAGGTCGACTTGTAAGCTGAGCCTGAGCCATCTGTTAGGACCAATTGATACGGGAACGCATAGCCCATAACAAGATGTGCCCGAAGGAAGCTGGCTCCGCGCGCCGGATCGGGGGGTATACAACGATGGGGTGAATGTACTGGATCGGTTCAACAGGCACTACCGGTTACTGGCAACGGGGCTCGTGGCTCCCTTGGTCGCCGCCCTGATCCTGTTCCCCTTCCGAAACAATGTCCCCAACACCAGCGCCGCGTTGCTGCTGGTCCTGGTGGTCGTGGGTATCGCCTCGGCCGGCGATCGGCTGGCCGGCTTGCTCGCAGCGCTGTCAGCTGTGCTGGGGTTCGACTTCTTCCTGACCCAGCCGTACCAGAGTTTAGCCATCGCCTCCGCCGCGGATGTGAGAACGACCCTGCTTCTCCTAGTGGTGGGCGTCGCGGTCACCGAGACCGCTCACCGCGGAAGGAAAGCAGCCAAGTATGCCAACCGCATGGCGGCCGTTGTCGAGTACTCAGGCGACGCCATCATCGGCAGGGACCTTGACGACGCCATCACGAGCTGGAACCCGGCCGCCGAGAAGATCCTGGGATACTCCAGCCAAGAGATCATCGGCAAGTCCGCCGGCGCCCTGATTCCCAAAGATGGGGCAGGCGAACTCAAGGCCATCGAGGCAAAGGTCAGGGCAGGCAAGCCCGTCGAGCACCTGGAGACCACACGAGTCCGCAAGGACGGAACTGTGATCCCGGTCTCGCTCACCGTCTCACCGATCCGCGACGTGGACGGTGCGATCGTCGGAGCATCCACGATCGCCCGCGATCTGACCGAGCAGGTGCACAAAGAGAAGGCACTGGCCGAGGCCAGTCGGCAGTACCGGTTGCTGGCGGAGAACGCCTCAGACCTCGTGGTGATGACCTCGCCGGATCGAGTGATCACGTGGGTATCGCCGTCACTGACTCGCTCGTTGGGGTGGGCTGTGGAGGACCTGATGGGCAAGAGCATGCTCGATCTGATCCATCCGGACGACGCGGCCGCCACGGCGGGCCCCCGAGAGGCTGTGTACCTCGGGCATGAGGTCGCCACGCCCGCGGGTGTGTTCCTGATGCGCTTCCGGACCAAGTCCGGGCAATACCGGTGGATGTCGGGGGTTCCAACGCCCGTGCGGGATGAAGCAGGTGTCATCACGGGCGTCGTCTCAGGCCTGCGGGACGTCGATGACCTGGTCCGGGCCCGAGAGGAAGCCCAGAGGCTCAGTGATGCACTCAAGACCTCCAACGACTCGTTGCGGGACTTCGTCGCGGTCGCCTCCCACGACCTGCGTTCCCCCTTGGTCACCATTGGTGGGTTCGCCACAATCCTCACGGACAACTGGGCGAGGCTCAGTGACGAAGATCGCCTGAAATACCTGGGTGCCATCAAACGAGGGGTGGACCGTCTGTCGCGTCTGACCAATGACCTGCTCACCTCGGCCAAAGTCGAAGGAGCAGCCGAACAGACCCAACCCGAGCACATCCGGCTCGCCACCGCACTGGCCAGCTATCTGGACGCAAACCGCGAAGAACTGGGCACCGTCTCCGTGACTTGTCCGAGCGAGCTGGTCGCGGTCGTCGATCCAGCGCACCTCACCCGTATCCTGGACAACTACCTGGGAAACGCCTTCAAGTACGGCGAACCTCCCATCTGCATCGAAGCGGAGCGAATCGGCGACTTCGTCGAGCTCCGNNCCTTGCCGAAGCCAACCATGGCAACGCCAGCTACCAGCGAAATGAACCCAAAGGCGCGTGCTTCGCCGTGCGTCTGCCAGCCGACGATGCCTAGCTGAACGGCCCTTAGATGTAGCAGGACCGCATCGGCAACGCGATGTCGAATGGTCCGCTCATCAGTGACCTGAACTGAACTCCAACGCCCTGCTGTGCCGGAAGGCAACCCGTACTCAAGTGCTCTCAACGTTGCCGTCGAGCGATCGCAAACATCTCCACCGATCTGTCGGCCCGCCATCACCGATCTGATCGGTTAATGCCAATGCACGCTCATGGCTCCGCATCTCGCGCGCTCGTCACTCAGAACCGTGCCGGCTGCCAGGCATTCCGCACCGGTAACGATGACGGAACGCATTCGAGCCAGGCGTCAGTGTCCGTACGATCCGGGTACGGGACGACCAAACGTGGCGGTGATCGGCGGGAACATGTGCCGTTGTCCCAAGGTTCGTCCCATCGGCGCTCATTCTCATAGCCGACTTGCGGACGCCGCTCACCAGGGTTACTCCGGTGATCCTTCTATGCCTGAGGTCGAACGTCTTGAGCAGGGCACCTCGGCTCCTACTTGGAGTGCGTGCATATGCCCTGCCCTGACGGCCGTTCGTAGCTTCGGGCAATGCCCTCCAGATATTCGATGCTCGCTGGGTTGGAGGTTTGGGACTTAATCGCTGCAACTAAGCTGGGGAAGCCCAGAGCTAGACGGGCGCGGTCCTCGGGGCCGGCACAGATGATGGCACTGATGAGGTTGCGCTTGAAGTCGTCGCACTCGCAGTCACCATCGTGGTTGTGGTAGCCGAGAACCTCGCGGGCGTCGAGGACGTCGCGGGCGTCGCTGGGATTGATATGCATGTGGTCCATGGTTTCCGTTCGGCGCGGCGGTAGGGGTGCTGGCGGCAGGCGCCATGAGGAACAGCATCCACGACATCCCCGGCAGGACGTCCAGGGGGTCCGCTCAGGGTCATCGTGGCGGGTAACCGGCTGGCGCATCAGAGACCATAGGTCCCAGTCATCACGGTCTCGCGAGGGAGCGCGGGACAGTCAGCTATGTGCGGGCGTCAGCCACGGCGTCGGAAGCGAGATACTGCACCGCGTCCGGTGCCCGGTCGCCGTTCCGCAAGCACGATGCTGGCCGGTCGACGAGATACGGCCAGGCTGGGTCGAAGGGCGAAAGAATTACCAATTGCGAAACCGCTCCCATGAAGTCGTGTCCGTGCCCTGAGAACCTCCTCGGACGTGGCCTCGGTCCCGGGCTTGATATCGCTTGACATCATAGTTCGCCTTGCGATATATATCGCCTATGACAATGCGGATCACCGAGCAGGGATACCTCGTCCTGCTCTCTCTGGCCGAACAGCCACGACATGGGTACGGCATCGTAAAGGCGGTCCTAGAGCTGTCTGACGGGGCGACCAAACTCGGTGCGGGAACCCTCTACGGTCTGCTCGACAAGATGGGCGAGGCTGGCCTGGTCGAGGCCAGCGGCGAGGAGGTCGTCGACGGGAGACTCCGCCGCTACTACCGACTGACCGACCAAGGATCGGCGGCTGTTGTGAAGGAGACTGCGCGCCTGCGGGCGCTGACCCGTCGGGCCAGGACTGTGCTCGGCGCCCACCTTGCGTTCTCCGGTTCATGATGTCGACGGCCGGGGCCGGGTCGCCCGCGGGCAACACTGGCCCCTTGGCACAAACACAGCTCGTAGAAAGCATCGAGTTCTGGATGCGCGCCTATCCTCGCCGGTGGCGCCAGGCACGGGGCCGCGAGCTCGTCGATGTGGTGGTCGACCTCGCCGGGCCGGGCGCCCGGCGCCTGGATCCGCGCTCCGCGTTCGACCTGGTGCGCGGCGGGTGGGCGACGCGGTGGCGCGAGCACCCCCTGCCGCACACCTGGCTGCTCTATCGGATGTTTGACCGCCGCATCCCGGTGGCGTACCGGTCCTGGGCGCTGGATGACATCGACGGGTTCTGGTACCCGATGCGCCGCTTCCTGGGGGGTACATGGTTCCTGCCCCTCATGGTTATCATCACGTCGTGGCCAAGCGAAAGGGGTTCCGGCGCGGCACCCGCCCTCGTCATGTTCGCCCTCATGGTGGCCTCGTCGATGTTCATCTCGCCGGGGTGGTATCGCAGCCGGGCCAGGCTCAAGCACGTCGCGCCCAGGTTCGGAGAGGTGCCAGTCAAGGGCGCCCTGGTCGCGTGGGACGTTCCGCGGCAGCGGGTGATGGCACGGTCGACGCTGACATGGGCCACGCTGTTTCTTGGGATAACCGGGGCAGCGTCAGTTGTCGCTGCCCTGCTCGCGCCGAAGGTGCTGCTCACGATCGTCACAGCCAACAGCCCGGAAATGGGCCCGGGTTTTGGTTGGTTCAACGTCGTATCCCCGATGGGCGGGCGTCGGGTCGTCGCCGTGACGATTCTGTTGGTGGCGCTCGGGGTCGGGGCGCTCAGTACGGTTGCAGTCCGGCGGCGCCTCGGCCGACTTCTCGATAAGCGCCCCGAACAGCCCTACCGGGCCGTGCGCCCAGTCACTACCTCAGGCAAGCTCGGCGTCCTCTTCTCGACCCTGCTCATCGTGGCCCTTGTCTGGCTCGAAGTCAGCGGCCGGATCGTGCTCGGCCTCAGCGTGGCGCTCGGCACCGTCGCGCTTCTGCTACTGCCCGGTGCACTGGTCGCACTCCTTGTGACCAGACGTGCCGACGCCCACGACCTTGCTGGACGCGATNNTGGTGGATCGCCACCCGCGGCCGAGTCCCGAGAATCGACCTGCCAGTCCGCGGTCTGCGAGCCCAGCCCGGTCCCGCGCCCGAAGGCGTACCGGTTCAGCCGCCGGATCCGACAGGCCCGCCCTCCGCGACACCCTGATGCTGTGGCCTCGGTCGCGCCGTCCGGAAGCTGATGACCATCCAGGAACACCTGCCGCCGTCAACAGGTAACCATGACCGAGCGCACCGGGCGTCGCTCAACACATGACTCAGACGCGAAGGATCTCCAACGGGGCTGGGTCGGCTTGCTTGGACCTTTGGGGTGGCGGCGAGGTGGGGTCCGTCGTCACTGCTAACTGCCTATTCTCGAATCCATCCGGCTGGCCCAGCCCGGTGGTCCGCCGACCGCGTTGGTCCCTTGCTGCACGACGACGCCTCCTACCCCTGGGCGCGTCCGTTGCCGACCGCAGTCGGCCTCATAATGTGTCAGCGAGCCGACGCTTCTGCTGAGATGAACTCGCAAGACCCACGATGGCCGTATGGCAAGGTGCACATCCTTCCCGTAGGTAGGTGTACTTGCGCGCATTCACCTTCCATCGCCGCAGCCTCGTTTACGGACGCGTTGTGCATCTCAGAGGTGTTGACGGTGCGGGGGGCAACAGTATCGATGTTCGAGCGTGGGGGGGTGCCCATGACGGGAACCACCTAACTCCTCTCGCGTGCGAGAGGGCAGTAGCCCCAAACTGGGACTGTTTGGAGGATACCGCCCCAGCATGATCGGTGCAGGGTGAAGATGGCCCCTCCCCTGAGGGCGTCCAGCGCAGCAGCTGCGATCCACGCTCTCCACCCCGAAGCTGGCGGGTTGCACACGGTCAGCTGATGCATCCGGCCAGGTGCCCACCGAACCAGCCGCGGTCGCCCGCTCGCGACACTGCCCCCACTAGGGGAAAGAGCTCGCGGGGACCGGGGACTTAGCTACCGCCCGACTTGTGCCGCTGTCCGTTGGCCGGTTGTCCCCGGCTGCAGGTGAAGGTCTGGTGGTTCAGTGTGCCCCGACGATCTCGTCTGCGTTGTTGCCGACCCATGTGACGAGCGGTATGAGCCGAGCGGCGAGACTGCGTCCAAGTGGGGTAAGGCTGTAGTCGACCCGTGGCGGAATTGTTGGCTGAGCCTCCCGGAGGACGAAGCCATCTGCCTCAAGCGTGCGGAGGGTCTGCGCGAGCATCTTCTCGCTGACCCCCTCGATGCGGCGTCGGAGTGCGCCCCAGCGCATCGGTGACTGCGCGAGGGCGACGATCACCAGCACCCCCCACTTGCTCGTCACGTGGTCGAGGACGCGGCGGCTTGGGCAGTTGGCGGCGAAGACGTTGGTAGCCCTGATTGCGGGTGCCGGATTCTCAGTCACGAGTACTTACTTTATGGTGCGTACCACCTGAGGGGAAGTTCTTGACCAGGACGTGGGTTTGTCCCTATGACCAGCACAGACCGAAGGGACCCCCAATGTCTACGTCTTTTGTCGTCACCGGTGCCACCGGCCACCTCGGAGGCCTCATCATCGATCGGCTCATCGCCCGCGGCACCGCCCCCGAGGACATCGTTGCCGCCGGACGCAACGCCGAGCGACTCGCGGTCGTCGCGCGCTTGGGAGTAGCGACCGCCGTCATCGACTTCGCGAGCCCCGCAAGCCTGAACGCTGCCTTCGCTGGCGCCGACACCCTCATGCTCGTCTCCGGCAGCGAGGTCGGCCAGCGCATCCAACAACACGCCAACGCAATCGCCGCGGCCGCCCGCAGCGGCATCACCCGCATCGTCTACACAAGCGCCCCCCATGCGGACACCTCAGCGCTCATCCTCGCGCCAGAGCACAAGGCTACCGAGCACGCGCTACGCGACTCGGGCATCCCATGGACCATCTTGCGCAACAACTGGTACACCGAGAACTACCTCAACTCGATGACCCAGGCCNNACATACGAACTCGGCGGAGACCACGCGTGGGACGGCCCGGAGCTCGCGGCCGCGATGGCGGAGGTGGTCGGGACGCCAGTCGCCTACTCAACCCTCACCTCTGAGCAGCACGCGGCTGCCCTCGCCGCGACCGGCCTGGATACCGGCACAGTCGGTTTCGTCGTGGCGCTGGATGGCAACATCCACGACGGCCTGCTCAGTGAGACCACGGGTGACCTCGCCCGGCTGATCGGCCGCCCGACGACACCACTCTCCGAGGGCCTTCGCGCCGGTCGGTGACCGTCCCAAAGCGGGTAGGCGGCCGCCTGTGAACAACACCGGGGATGCTCGACGCGATCAGTTCACGATGCAGGGATGCCGTTTCCCGGGCGGATCGAGAGATCGCATTGGGTCGTGCTGAGGGTGGGTCGATCCGCTTTGTCTCCAGGCGTTTGGGACGGTCGCCCTCCACGATCAGCCGCGAGCTGGCCCGTAACACTGACCCTCGAGGCGGGCACGGGGCAACGGCTGCGCATCCGCTGGCCTAGGAACCGGCGAGCCGACCCCAAGCAGACCAAGTTGGTGACCAACCTGATCCTGCGTGCGCGCGTTGAGCTGGACCTGGAGATGAAGTACTCACCCGAGCAGATCGCTGGCAGACTTCGAGGTGACCACCCCGGCGACCCGCAGATGTGGGCGTCCACCGAAACGATCGATCAGTCCACTGGCGTGTCGTGGAGACGATCACCAAGAAACGCAACGGCCCCAGACCCCGCATGGTGAAACGACCTTCGCCACATCACCGCACGCACGCTGGTGATCGCTGGCGTCCCCGACAACCACCTCCCGCAAGACCAGCTCGCAGCGCTGGCCGACCGGATCCCCGACTCGTCATGCCTGACGATCGAGGCCGGGCACGACGTGCACTCAATCCACCCAGAAGCTTCCTCGACGCGCTGCTCCCGTTCCTGACCCGATAAGTCCACCCGCGAGCGCGTCAGCCCACGGGGATTGGGACGTCGTCCTCCAGCACAGCTTCCTTGCCGACCTTGNNCTTGAGCATGAACAGCGCCACGATTGCCGCCACGAATAAGAAGCCGGCACCGACCGCGAAGGCCCGCGTGTAACCCTGCGTGAGGGCTGCGGGGGTTGCGGCCCGCCCCAGTGCCGTGTGCGCGGTCAGGTACGCCGCGGACGTCGTGACTGCGACGGTGTTGAGCAGCGCGGTGCCCAGAGACCCACCGACCTGCTGTGAGGTGTTGATCATCGCGCTGGCCACACCGGCGTCGTGGTGACCGATCGCGTGCAGTGCCGTAGAGGAGACCGGGATGAAGACGAACGCCATACCGACGCTGATGATGAGCATCGGCACGAGAACGTGCAATGCATACTCCGAGTCGGGCGTCAGCCGGGTGAGCAGGAGCAGCCCCATCGATCCCGCGATGAGACCGGGCACGATCAGGGGCTTGGGCCCGACCATGGGAAGCAGCTGTGCGGCGGCGCCAGCTCCGAGAATGATGCCGAGGCTGAACGGCAGGAACGCGAAGCCCGCCGTGACCGGTGAGTAATGCAAGATCACCTGCAGGTACAGGCCCAGGAACAGGAACATCGCGAACAGTCCGATGCCAGTGATCAGGGACACCAGGTACGACGCGCCGCGGTTGCGATCCAGGAGCACGCGCATCGGCAGCAGCGGGTTGGAGACCCGGGTCTCGATGACGAAGAACGAGGTCAGCAGGATAGCCGCGGCAGCGAACCAGACCAGGGTGCCGGCATCGGCCCAGTGGGCGGAGTCCTGCAGTCCCTTGGGCGCGGCCTTGGTGAAGCCGTAGACCAGAGTCACCAGCCCCAGGGTCGCGGTGATCGCGCCGGCGACGTCGTATCTGGTGTCGTCCTCGGCCTTGCTCTCGTGCACCCAGGGGATAGCCATCAGCACCGCGGCGATGGCAATCGGCGCGTTGACTAGCAGGCACCAGCGCCAGGAGAGGTACTCGGTCAGGACGCCTCCGAGCAGCAGGCCGATCGCGGCGCCACCGCCGGAGATCGCACCATAGACACCGAAGGCCTTGGCTCGCTCTTTGGGGTCGTGAAATGTCACCGTGAGCAGGGAGAGTGCAGCGGGAGCCAGCAGGGCCGCGAAGGCGCCCTGCAGGCCGCGAGCAGCAAACAGGAAACCCTGGTTCGGTGCGAGGCCACCAATAGCGGAGGCTGCCGCGAAGCCGATGAGGCCGATCATGAACGCGCGCTTGCGGCCGACGTAGTCGGCGACCCGCCCACCGAGCAGCAGCAGCCCGCCGAAGGTGAGCGTGTAGGCCGTGATGACCCACTGCTGGTTGGCGTCAGTGATCCCGAGGGAGGCCTTCGCGCTCGGCAGGGCCAGGTTCACGATCGAGGCGTCGAGCACAACCATGAGCTGGGCGATCGCGATGACCATCAGAGCTCGCCAGCGGGTGGGGTCGGGGATGACGGTGGTGATGCGGGGCGCATCCCCGGTCTCAACCAGAGTGTCGAGCGGAGCGCCGGCGGAGCTGGCCATGAGATTCCTTCGGGCAGGGCGAGTGTTGGCATGACGCGGCGGAAGCGCCAGATCGCATCTTCCGAGGGGTCAACACCACGATGCTGCCGAACTATTTCACTATTTCGCACGTGGGCGGACGGGTCTCATGTGGCAAGACGACACCCCCGAGCGGGTCTGCGTTACGCACCCACCCTGTCTGTGGCTGGGTGAGCTCGATGTCGATGAGGATGCGAACCCAGTGCGTTGCGTGCTGCCGGTTCATCTGCAACAGCATCAGCGAGAGCAGGAGTGCGAGCCGGTCGCGGTTGCGGGACGGTCATTGGGGTGGCCCGGGACGTCAACGATGGAAGTCAGGAGTCACCGCAGAGGGGTCTACGGACGATCGAGGCTGCGATGAGTGGCAGTCTCACATGCGCTGCCGGGCCGGCGGCGACCATGTTCAGAAACTCGTCCTGGAGATCGGAGGAGATCAAAATCCCCGCTGCAGGGGTAGCCATATGACGGCGTTGCGCCGCTGGCACCATAGCGGAACACGAAGGCGGACAAGGTCGCGGCCGTCATCGCCAACACTGGACCTCGGAGTTGCTCACCGGTCCGGATGACGATGGGTGTAGGTCGAATGACGATCGCTGACAGGGTAAACACGCTCACGAGTCTCTTCATCCCCGCCTGTTGGCGGACGTGGCGGTACGGCAGGCTGTGGTGGTGACTGTTTACTCCCGTCCTATCCCAGGTTTGGTCTGCCGAGACCACATCATCGATGCACCTTTGAATCATGCCCGGCCGGACGGCAAGACCTTGAGTGTGTATGCGCGAGAGGTGCGCTCGACGGAGCGTGCCGATGAGGACCTGCCGTGGTTGCTGTTCCTGCAGGGCGGACCTGGCAGTAGGGCGCCCCGCCCGACCAGCCGCACAGGGTGGCTCGCCGAAGCGGTCAAGGATTACCGCGTGCTGTTGATGGACCAACGGGGCACCGGCCGTTCGACACCTGTGACGGACCGCACTCCTGCCAGGTTTCCCGACCCAACGTCCCTGGCCGACTACCTGGCGCTGTTCAGGGCCGACGCCATCGTTGACGACGCTGAGATCCTGCGCGCAGCGCTGGCCTGCGACGCGAAGTGGACGACGCTGGGGCAGAGCTACGGCGGGCTATGCACCCTGACCTACCTATCGCGTGCGCCCGAGGGGTTGGACAAGTGCCTGATCACCGGCGGTCTCCCGGGCCTGAGCGCAACTGCCGATGACGTCTACCGACGGACCTGGCCGCGCGTGATCGCTAAGAACGTCGAACACACCCGCCGATTCCCCTCCGACCAAGAGGTCCTGAACCGACTACGGGACGCGATCCGCTCGCGACCGCCGGAGGCGCCGATCCGACTGCCGGGCGGTGACCCACTAACAGTCCAACGTCTTCAAGCGCTCGGGATTGTGTTCGGAATGAGCTCCGGGTTCGCCGAGATCCACTATCTACTGGAAGACGCTCTCGAAGGCGGTGAGGTGTCCACTGCGTTCCTCACCGAGGTTGAGCAACGTACCCGGCACCTAAATGCGCCTCTCTACGCCGTCCTGCAAGAGGTGATCTACTGCTCTGGAACACCCTCGCGCTGGGCAGCTGAACGGGTCCGGGCAGAGTTCCCCCAGATGTCACCAGACGCACCTGACTTACTGCTCACCGGCGAGATGAAAGAGTCCTCAATTTTCCGTGACGAGGCAGCCTTGAGGCCCTTCGCCGAGGCAACGAACCTACTCAACCGGAAAGCGGACTGGCCGCAGCTCTATGACCTTGACCAACTTGCCCACAACCAGGTGCCCGTGGCAGCCGCGATCTACTTCGATGACCTCTACGTCGACTCCGGGCTGTCCCTACAGACCGCAACCCATATACCGAACCTACGGCCGTGGGTCACTAATGAATTCGAACACNNTGTCTTCACCCGCCTTCATGACCTGGCGACCGGCCGGGCCTAACGCGCAACAGAACTACAACCACTGATCGATCGCCGCGGAAGGATCGGCAACCGGACGAGGACTGCCTTACGGCTGGCTTGCGCGGTCGGTGGTGAAAGACCCTGGGGTCGCCTAGAGCAGGGATTCTTGACCCCTGAGACGGCCAAACACGGAAGCCGACCTCATCCTGCGCTTAAGTGATCTGCGGGAGTGCAGCGCGATCTGCCAGGACGTGCCCCGGA
>PMJN01000025.1 GCA_003157445.1 Micrococcales bacterium | reverse complement strand
GGAACCGCTCGGAGTGGCGCTGCATGCCTATGACCTGGGCAAGACCCGGGCGGGTGGGGTTGTGGCCGTCATCGGCTGCGGGCCCATCGGGTTGTGTCTGGTCCAGCTGGCCCGAGCTGCGGGCGCCCGGCAGGTCGTGGCCGTCGAGCCGTTGGGGCACCGACGCGAGGCGGCCGGGGCGATGGGCGCCGACGTCGTCCTGGACGCAGACGACGACGACGTCCACGCGGCCCTGGCAGAGGCGACGGGCGGCCGGGGCGTTGATGTCGCGTTCGAGTCGGCCGGCAACGATGCGGCCGTTGCGCTCGCCGTCGCGGCCGCGAGGCCCGGGGGACGGGTCGTCCTGGCCGGAATCCCGGGGCAGGACACGACTACGTTCCCCGCCTCGGTGGCGCGCCGCAAGGGACTGACCCTTAAGCTCTCCCGGCGCATGAGGCAGATGTACCCCAGGACAACGCGGCTGGTAGCCGACGGGCTCGTTGACGTCTCGTCGATCGTCTCGCACACCTTTCCGCTCGCCAGGGCCGATGAGGCGTTCCGGGCCGCCAGCAATCGCGTCGGTCTCAAGATCATCGTGTCGCCGAACACGTGAGCACCGAAGCCGCTCTCGTCATCGCGGTCGACTGCTCGACGACGGCGGCCAAGGCCGTCATCCACGACGAAGCGGGCCGCGCCGTCGCGCAGGCCGCACGCCCCCTGCGCACGCTGCAGCCCCGTCCCACCTGGCACGAGCAGGACGCCGAACAATGGTGGGTGGCTACTCAGGGGGCCATCGCCGAGGCAGTTGCGGCTCTCGCCGACCCCGGCCGGGTCCACGCGCTGTGTCTAACGCACCAGCGAGAGTCGTTCGTGTGCGTGGACGGCGCCGGGAGGCCGCTGCGCCCGGCGATCCTCTGGCTCGACGGCCGGGCCCATGAGGAGATCGCTGAACTCGGCTCGTCGCGGGTTCACGAACTGTCGGGCAAGCCGCCGGACACCACCCCTGCCATCTACAAGCTAGCGTGGCTGGCCCGGCACGAGCCCGCCGTCCTGCGCGATGCCGTTTACGTGGGAGACGTCCAGGCCTTCCTCGCCTGGCGGTTGACTGGTAGGTGGGCGACCAGCCACGGGTCGGCCGACACCCTCGGGCTGTTCGACCTCCAGCGCATGGACTGGTGCCCCGAGCTGCTTGACCTCGCCGGAGTCCGGCTCGACCAGCTACCCGACCTGGTGCCCGCAGGCGATCTGCTCGGCATGATTACCGCTGAGGTGGCTCGCTCGCTTGGCCTGCCCGGGCCGGTGCCCCTGGTCGCCGGTATCGGCGACGGCCAGGCAGCCGGCCTCGGCCTGGGCGCGACGGCTGCCGGCGTCGCGTACCTGAACCTCGGTACCTCTATGGTCCTGGGTGTCCAGTCGAAGGAGTACCTGTGGGACCCCGCGTTCCGGACCCTTGCCGGGATCCGGCCGGGGACCTACACGTTGGAGACCGTCCTCAATGCGGCCGCATACGTTGCCACGTGGTGCAGGGAGCAGTTCGGTGACGCCAGGACCGTGGTCATCGCCGGAGCGGATATGGAGGCTGCGGCGGCGCGGCTGCCCATCGGAGCCGAGGGCCTGCTCACGCTGCCCTACTGGAACGCCGCGCAGACCCCGCACTGGGACGCTCTTGCGCGCGGCGCGACCATCGGGTGGCACGGTCGGCACACGTGTGCTCACCTGTATCGCTCGATCCTGGAGGGCGTCGGATTCGAGCTGCGCCTGCACCTCGAGCGGCTCGAGGTGGTGACCGGCCAGCGGATCGAGTCGATCCGCGCAGTGGGGGGAGGAGCACGCAGCCCGTTGTGGATCCGGATCGTCACCGACATCACCCAGCGCCCCGTGCGGGTGTGCGCCGATCCCGAGGTCAGCGCCGCGGGTGCAGCCGTTCTCGCCCGCGGGTTCCTGGACCGGGCGGTTCACGCATCCGCGGTGGTTGCACCCTCGGCCCTGCCGCTCGGCCGCGAGGTGTGGCCCGATTTGTCGACGGCGGCTGGCTACGACGCGCTCTTCAGTGTCTATCGCCGGATGTACCCGGCGCTAAGCGGGTTGTTCCCAGACCTTGCCGCGGCCGCCGGCCTCATCCGGGATGCGTGAGCTCTCAGGGGGCTTCGATCGGTGCCGTGCTCTGTCGTCTTACGACAAAGCTGGTCGCCAGGTCGATGCGGGTGCTGTTGCGCACTCGCCGCGGGCGAGGGTGAGAACGAGCCGTGTGGCTTGTCCGGCCATGTGAATGAGGGTCGGATCGTCGTCAGCGCGGGACCGATCCGCCTCGCGACGGGCAGGTCGTCCTAACCGGCGACTGACAGGTCCTCGGGGATCCACAGGCCACTTCGCGGTCGGCGCGGTAGAGGCCGAGCGTCTGCAGGTCGCGCTCCGCGAAGACCTCCGTGGGGCGATTCTGGAGTCGGAGGAGATCATCGCGCTACTCGTGGCCGCTCTTCACATCGAAGCCGCCTGCCGGATGAAGGTCGAGTTGACTTCGATCTCGGCGTTTTCCAGTGCCGCTCGGTAGCTGTCGGTGCGTGCGCGGCTGCACCACGCTCGTGCCGGGCCACCGATGACGGCGATGCGTCGATGTCCGAGTTCGAGTTCGAGGAGGTGGAGGGTGGCGGCGAAGCCACCGGTCCAATTCGCTGACCCGCTCGCTGGGGGCTCGTGCGTCGGTTCGCCGGCGGCGTCGCATGAGACTTGGAGTTCGAAGGCCACCGGGATCGAGGCGAGCACGTTGAACGGCGCAACGGAGTGCCAGTCTTATCGTCAACCAGTCGGAGTCGAAGGGGCTTTTCAAAGTTCGTGGTAAACAGGCCTCCTGGGTAGGTGTCCCTGCCGCTCTTCTTGCTGCGCTGCTCAGGAGGATTTCGGCCTTGCGGTTGTCGGAATTGCGGAAGCCGCGCGATATTGGTTCCGGATAACAGGACAGAAGCTCGGTTCGGGTGCCGCCACCGTGTCCACCGGCCAGC
>PMJN01000001.1 GCA_003157445.1 Micrococcales bacterium | reverse complement strand
GCGGGCGGCGGGCCTGCCGCACTAGTGTCGGATCATGCGCAACTTCACTGTCAGTGATGAGGTCCGTGACTACGCCGCACGCCACAGCACCTGGCCGCCAGATGACGTTGTTGAGCAGCTGCGTTCTACGACCCAGGGGCTCGGCGGGGCCTCCGGGATGCAGATCGGTGATGACCAGGGTCAGCTGCTGACCATGATGGCCCGGCTCATCGGGGCCCGCCGCGCAGTAGAGGTCGGCACCTTCACCGGCTACTCGGCCCTGTGCATCGCTCGCGGCCTGGCCGAAGGCGGCACACTGATGTGCTGCGATATCAGCGCGGAGTGGACGGCCATCGGCGTCGGCGCCTGGCGGCAGGCCGGTCTGGCAGATCGGATCGAGCTGTGCATCGGACCCGCCATCGAGACTTTGCGCGCCTTGGCGCCCGAGCCAGTTTTCGACCTGGCCTTCATCGATGCCGACAAGACCGGCTACCCCGACTACTGGGACGAGCTGGTCCCCCGCGTCCGCCCCGGCGGCATTCTGCTGGCGGACAACGTGCTGTGGAGCGGGCGGGTCGTCGACCAGAACGACATCGATGACGACACGGCGGCGCTTCGCACGTTCAACGACACCGTTGCTCGTGACGACCGGGTCGAGGTCGTCGTGCTGACAGCGTTCGACGGACTCACCATCGCCCGCAAACTGTAGGGACAGCGGCCCAACGACGCGGTCGCGCACATTGGGCGCCTACGGCTCCTACAGGTTCATCCATCTTGTAGAACCTGATCGATGCTTAGTGCTCGGCTGTTCTGAGACGCTCAGAACGCGTCGATCCCCGGACGAGCTCGAGGGGGCCCGCTGCCGTTCGCCGAGCGGATCGTCAAGCCCCGGGGTCTGAGCCTGCGCAACGTCACAACCCCTACAAGAGCCCTTGGGCTATAGACCGGTCTGGGCGGGAAGCCGGCCCGTCTTGACAGCCTTGACCAGTGCCTCGTAGTCCTGCTCGTTCTGGTCGGCGTAGGCGGCAGAGAAGTCGGCAATAGCAGTGTCGAAGGCGTCCCCCCGGCCCAGGTAGGACGCGATCGCGATCCGGTCCCCCCAGCGGGCATGCGCGCGAGCCAGTGCCGTCCCACACACCCGGGCGTACAGCGTGGCCCCCTGCACGCTCAAGTTGTCCACATCTATGGAACCCTTCCAGTCCTGGAACTGGCGGACGTAGTAGTCACGGGTCTGGTTGTCGAGGTCAGTGACGCGCTGCCAGCCGAGAAAGATGTCAGTCGCCGCCTGCATCAGGTGCTGCCCAGCCACCACACGCTGGCCGTGGTTGCTGTATTCGCTCTTGCCGACGAACCGTTCCAGCACCGAGGCCTGTGCCTCCTTGGCCTGCAGGAACAAGGGATCGTCCAGGTCGCGGCCCTCCATCAGGAAGATCCAACACCGGGTCCCGACACTGCCGACGCCCACCACCTTGCGCGCCATGTGCACGTAGCGGAACTCTTCGATCGGGTGGTGCTCCTGGGACCGGCCGCGCCTGTATGACCGAATCAGCCTGGCGACGGCCTTCTCGGTCTNNAACACCCGCACGCTGTTACGGGTCCGAGCCTTGGCGATCTGCCGCTCGGCCCCCTTCTCCTCCTTCTTTCCCAGGCGCTTCTCGCTCTTGGCGGTATTCATCCAGGCGGTGACCTCATCGACGTTCGTATGGGCATACCAGACGTCCATGGTGCCCATCCTGGCCGATTCCCTCATCCGCTCCCGGTATTGATGCACACCGGCTGTGACAATCGCACCCCGATCCGCGGCGGAGAACCCGAGATCGCGACCAGCGACCTCAAAGCTGGTGGCCAGGCGTTTGACGTCCCACTCCCACGGGCCGGGAAGGGTCTCATCGAAGTCGTTGATGTCGAAGACCATCTGGCGCTCAGGGGAGGCGAACAACCCGAAGTTGGACAGGTGTGCATCCCCGCACAGCTGCACGCTGACCCCCGAGCACGGGGTCTGGGCAAGGTCGGAGGCCATGATCAGCGCGGCACCCCGGTAGAAGGTGCCCGGCGAAGCCAGCATCCGCCCATAGCGGATCGGGACAAGCTCGGGGACCCGGCTCACGGCCTGCTCCTCAAGCAGCGCAATCGGATCGGGCCGCCCTGGCGCCGGCGCCCAGTTGCCGTGGCTCGACCTGGGAACCTGCGCCCGCGCAGCCTTGCCCCTGGCCGCGCGCTCCTGTTCAGAATGGTGCGCAAGTCGCCAAGCCGGAGTGCGGCGCAGATCTTCTGGCGTGTTCATCATGATTCCCCTTACCCGAAAGAGGTAAACATCTTAAGAAAGGCTCTCACAAAAACTTTGCCATGACATCGCATCACGGCAGGGATATTCTCAAGGTCATTCATCCAAGCGCGAAGCCCGCGCTATCGGTGTGCGTTATTAGGGGATATCCCTGAACAACGAATCGGCACGACCGAAGCAATCGCCCCATCGGGGAGTGTGCGGAACACCGGTGATTCGTATCTGCACGGGGCCCGCGCTATCGACATGAGTGGCGATTCGATGCACACCACGACTCCGATGAACTACCCCCCAGATAGTGCTGACCGGCAACGGTTCTGCCGGGGTGGTGACCGACTCCGGCGGCCTTCAGAAGGAGGCCGATCTGCTGGGCGAGCCGCACGCCACGTTGCCGGCCGAGACGAAATGGATGGAAACCCTGCAGGCCGGATGGAACATCCTGGATCCAAACCTCATCGCGGTCCGGGACCTGGCGGTGCGGCCGCGACCTTCAGCAGCACAGTCTCAGCCGCCCGCAGATGGGCACGCCTCCCGGCGAGTCGCCGCAGATCTTCGCGCGCACCGCCCCTGATACCGGCGCCCGGGACACGCTCACAGAGCTACGGTGACCCCGGTGCTGGCGGGCAGGATCATCGCCTCTGCACGATCAGTGTCGCCAGACCCTGTTCAATGGTGACGATGTCGGCCGGCTTGCCCAGAACGGCGTCACGGAAGTTCTCGTGCTCGACCCGCAGCGGCTCCGGCTTGGCGATCCCATAGCGGATCATGTTCCCCTGCGAGACGCCGCGGTCTGAGCGATGTCATCTGCGGTGACCTGAATCGAGCCGTTGGCGTAGAACGTCAGGTCGGCGGTTAGTGTGCCGGCAACGAACCCACCCTTGGCGCCCGTGATCACGGTGACACGCTCCTTTCGCGGTGACAGCCAGTTGACCAGGTAGTTGGTGACGGTGCCGTCGGCCGGCTGCCCCGTCATGGCGACGAGGTCCTCATAGTCGCGGCCGCTGCGAAACCCGCAGCGCGCCGCCACCGAGGTGAACCGCTGCTGGGTGACCCACGCGGTGAGGTCAATGTCGTGGATGGCCAGATCCTTGATCACACCCACGTCGGCGATCCGGGCGGGGAACGGGCCCTGGCTCTGGTCCTCCCCTGGTAGACCGTGCCCGGCCCACCTGCCTCCAGGCGAACGCGGGCGAACTGCAGGGCCGGGTTGTAACCCCCGATGTGGCCGACTCCGCCGATCAGTCCTTGGGTGGCGAAGACGCCGCCGACCTTGCGGGCCGACGGTGTGTCAATTGAGTGACCGGCTTCTGGATCGGCGCGTGGATCCCTGCAGCAGCAAACGCAAGTGCGATCTGCTCGTGGTAGATGGTCGAGACGGCGACCACGCAGTAGTCCAGCCCCAGTGCGATGAGCTCGTCGATGCCCGCAAGCAGCAGGCGACCACCGGCGACGTCGTGTCGGGCCGGCATCAGCTACCCCGACCAGCTCGACCCCCTCGAGAATGGCCAGGACGCAAGCGCGGTGGCGGCCCATCATTGCCAGGCCGATCAGGCCTGCGCGCAGGTTCGCCATCCTCAGGCACCTGCCTTGGCGAGGGCGTTGACCGCGGTGACGATGCGCTCGGGCCGCCCTGCCTCAGCGACGGGTGGACGGGCAGGGCAGGCACTCGGCTGAAGCCTTGGCAGTCTGCGACGGGTCGATGTCAACCCGGAAGGGGGCGAGCTCGTGGTTCGGGCTCGGATAGGACATGCCGAGCCGATGTTGTACTCCTGGCGCAACGCCTTCGCCAGGCCGTCACGGTCGGCCGGGACGCGGATCCTGTACTGGTGGTAGGCCTGCACGGCGCCGTCGGCAACCGGCGGGGGCGTGACTGCCTGGAGGTTGCCGACAAGAATGCGGCCTTCTCCTGCCGCTGCTTGGTCCAACCACCCGCCTGGTCAGCTAGACGCGGCCGATGGCAGCGTGGAGGTCGCTCATCCGGGCGTTGAAGCCGACGACCTCGTTCATGTACTGCGCTTGCATGCCTCGTTTGCGGTAGTGCCGCATGAGGCGACCGATCTGGAGGGTGGCGGCCGAAACCATGCCGCCTTCCCGGAGGTCATGTTCTTGGTCGGGTAAAGCGAGAACATCGCGAACGAGCCCACTGGCTTTCTGCCCAGCGACCCACCGTGGGCCTGGGCATCATGTTCGAAGAGCTGGCGGCCGTGCTTGTCGGCGATCGCCTGCAGCGCGGGAATGTTGGCGGGGTGTCGGGCCGGCCCCTACCGGATCCCACCACGGCGCGGCTCCACCTGACAGCCTCACCTCGCGCGGCCTTGACTCTGGCCATACGCTCTTGGGTAGTCAGGTGCCGCATGCCTCCACGGCGGAGTTCATCGCTCACAGGGCATGCTCAAGGTGGTCCCTCACCTAAAGAGCCGATTCTAAGTGGAAAGAATCTCACAGTCACCTGCTAATATTTCAGGCTGGCCGCCATCGAATGGGTCTAAACCAGGACAGTTCGGGCATCGGAAATCGGACAAAACAGACTCTTTACCAGGAGATTCTCGTTATGTGAGAAACACTCTAGAAATCCCATTACCCGACGGTTAGTCTTGTTTCAAGCAGTTACTCTTCTTTGCCAGCCCTTTAAACGTAAGCGTGCGCGTGGGTGCGCAACCTGACCGGGGGGTCTTTGTGACGATAGCAAGCCAACAACCTAGCCAATGGCTGCACCGGTGGGTGTGGGTGCTGTTCGACGCGGCGATCTGGTTCGCCGCGATCTATGGCGCCACCTGGCTGCGGTATGACTTCACGAACCCCTCCGTCCTTACCCATGCCACTTTGGCATTCGCGGGCGCGGCGGCCGTCACCTATCTGGTCATCGGTTCGGCTATCGGCCCGTACTCCGTTGGCCACAAGCGGGGGTCCTTCGAAGAGACCACCAACCTTGGCCGCACCGTTCTTGCCACCGCCAGCGGGCTGGTCATCCTGGCCTTTGTCGCCAACCCCCTGATGGTCCCCCGCAGCGTCCCGGTTGTGGCCGGGCCCCTGGCCCTGGTGGCCATGTTCGCCGCACGCTTCTTCATCCGCAGCTGGCACTCTCGCGTCTCAGTGACCGAAGAGAACCAGCGGCGGGTCGTCGTGTTCGGCGCCGGCGATGCCGGCCGCTTGCTGCTGCGCTCCATGATGCAAGACGAGGGCAGCGGGTTTTACCCAGTCGCACTGCTAGACGACGACAGGACCAAACAACGCCTGCACATCGACGGTGTGCGGGTGCGCGGCACCCGCAAGGACATCGCCGAGGTGGCAAAGGAGCTCGACGCCACCGCGCTGGTCGTAGCACTCCCACAAGCCGACGCGGAGCTGATTCGCGAGCTCACGGAGGTAGCAACAGCCGCGGGACTGGACGTCCTGACCCTGCCGAGGCTACGAGACATCATCGGCGGTCAGCCCACGCCTCACGACCTGCGCGACGTCAACCTGGAGGACCTCCTGGGCCGCCGGCCGATCACGATGGACAGCACCGTGGTCGCCGAACAGATCGCAGGGCGATCGGTGCTGATTACCGGAGCCGGCGGCTCGATCGGCTCTGAGCTCGCCCGCCAGATCGCCCGGTTCAGCCCGGAGAAGCTCTACCTGCTCGACCGTGACGAGTCCGGCCTGCACGCCACCCAGCTGTCCCTGACCGGCCAGGGACTGCTCCAGGGCGACGAGGTCATCCTCGCCGACATCCGCGACCTGGACGCCATGCGCACCGTTTTTCGGGCCACCCTGCCCGACCTGGTCTTCCACGCCGCCGCCCTCAAACACCTGCCCCTACTGGAGTCCTTCCCGCTGGAGGCGTTCAAGACCAACGTGCTGGGCACCCTGAACGTGCTGACCGCCGCCGCCGAGGTCGGAGTCGGCACCGTCGTGAACATCTCCACCGACAAGGCCGCCGACCCGTGCTGCGTGCTTGGCTACAGCAAACGGATCGCCGAGCGGCTGACGGCCTCGTTCTCAGACAGCGAGCCCGGCAGCTTCGTATCGGTGCGCTTCGGAAACGTCCTGGGCTCACGCGGCTCGGTAGTACACGCGTTCGCCGCACAGATCGAGGAGGGCGGCCCGATCACGGTGACACACCCCGACGTACGACGTTTCTTCATGCTCATCCCCGAGGCCTGCCAGCTCGTCCTGGCAGCGGCCTCCATCGGCACCGACGGCGAGGTGATGGTCCTAGAGATGGGAGAGCAGGTCAAGATCCTCGAGGTCGCCAACACGCTGATCCGCCTCTCCGGCCGCAAGGACATCGACATCATCTACACAGGTCTGCGCCCTGGCGAGAAACTCAGCGAGGACCTCCTCTCCAGGCACGAGGACCGCCGGGCCACCACCAACCCGCTGATCACCAGCGTCGAGGTGCCCACCCTGCGCCTGGCTGAAGTCCTGTCAGCCGAGCTGGACAATCACAAGGCAGCAGCGGTGTGGATGCGCCAGCAATCGGTACCATCCGCCCAGCAATACGCACCATCTGTGAAGTCCGGAGTCTGATGTCTCGCATTCACTTGTCCAAGGCCGATGTCACCGCGGTCGAGGAGCAGTACATCCTTGATGCAGTCCGCTCCGGCTGGGTCGCACCGCTCGGCCCCGACGTCGACGCGTTCGAGGCCGAGATCGCCACACGGACAAACGTCGCGCACGCTCTGGCACTCACGTCCGGCACCGCAGCGCTGCACCTGGCCCTGCTCGAGCTCGGCGCGGGGCCGGGCACCGCGGTCATCGTGCCCAGCATGACTTTCGCCGCCTCAGCCAATCCGGTGGTCTACACCGGCGCCGAGCCAGTCTTCGTCGACTCGCGCCCCGACGGCAATGCCGACCCCGAGCTCATGATGAAGGCCATCGACACGTTACGGGCCGCGGGCACCCGAGTCGTCGCCGCAATGAGTGTTGACCTGTTCGGCCGCTGTGCCGACTACGACGAGATTGTCCCTGGTCTTGCCGAACGAGGCATCCCGCTGGTCGAGGATGCAGCCGAGGCGGTCGGGGCGACCTATCGGGGAAGTCCTGCCGGCTCCTTCGGTGCAGCAGCTGTGTTCTCGTTCAACGGCAACAAGATCATGACCACCTCCGGCGGCGGCATGCTGCTGAGCAACGACGGCGACCTGATCGAGCGAGCCCGCTACCTGTCCACCCAGGCACGCCAGCCAGCCGAGTACTACCAGCACACCGAGATCGGCTACAACTACCGCTTGTCCAACGTGTTAGCCGCCCTTGGGCGTGCTCAGCTGTCCCGTCTTGACGGCATGCTCAAGCGCCGACGCGAAATACGTGAGATGTATGTCGGTGAGCTGGCCGACCTGCCCGGGGTGCACTTCGTCGGACGCGACAAAGGTCGTGGTGACGACGAGGACAACTGCTGGCTGACCTGTATCACTCTGGACCCTGCTGTCACGGAAGTAAGTCCAACGCGGCTCATGGCGGAACTCGCCGACGAGGATATCGAATCGCGGCGACTGTGGAAGCCCATGCACCTCCAGCCGGTCTTCGCCTCACATCGATCCTTCGTCAACGGTGAGTCAGAGCGGCTCTTCGACCGCGGGGTGACCCTGCCGAGCGGCTCGGCCCTGTGCGACGACGACATCGAACGCGTCATCAAGGTGCTCCATAAGATTGTAGAATAGGGGTAGCGAGGACCATGCTCGACGCCACCTCGCCGTACGGCTACTTAACGCCTAAGCCTCACCGTCACTTTCACCCACCTCTGGACGCACATGCACCTGCAGCGGGTCTTCGCTGGCCACCGCGCCTTCGTCAGCGGCGAGTCGGAGCGGCTCTTCGACCGCCGAGTGGCCCTGCACGGCGACGACATCGAACGCGTGATCTCGATGCTGCAGACCGCCCTCGGGTCGAGTCGAGGGCTCGTGAAGACGGCATGATCCTGGTCCACCACGAAGAGGACTTCCCCGATGGACTCACCTCGCCCGACGTCTACTTCACCCCCGGTTACGGACGCGCCGCCTGTGTGACGGCGGGTGGCGACTGGGTCCTGCTCGAGGCCTTCGACGGAGCCTGGCAGGTGCCTCTGATCCTGCGCACCCTGGTCGACGGAATGCTCGACGCCATCTCGCCCTACGGTTACTCCGGTATTTATGCCTCACCGTCGCTCTCATCCGCGCAGGTCCTGCAGGCGTGGGCCGCGACCGTTGCCACCCTGCGAGAGCTCGGGGTGATCAGCGTGCTGCTGCGCCACTCCCCCCTGGTGACGCAGGCGCCGCCAGACCTCCCCGGACTGCGTTCGATCGTCATCGGGCATTCGACATTCGTGCTGGAGCCGGTCGACACCGACTCCGCGTGGACCGGTCTCGACAAGCACTGCCGAAACAAGGTTCGCAAGGCGCTCAAGAGCGGGTACACGGGCAACCTCAGGCGGGCGGCGGGCGAGGACGTCGCCCGGGGAAGCGACTTCCGCCGGCTCTACGAACAGACGATGCAGCGTGTTGACGCACCATCCCGATACGTCTTCGGCGACGATTACTACCAGAAGCTCGTCGCGGGCCTGGGCTCGAACCTCTTGGTCGCCGAGGTACGCAACGGTGATGGCGCCGTGGTCGCATCGGGGCTGCGCATGCTTCACGGGGATCGGCTCCACGCCCATCTTGCTGGTTCAAACCGTGAAGATGCCCGGATGGGGACAAATAACCTGATGATGTGGGTGGCGACCCAGTTCATCCTCGATCAGGGACTTCGGCAATTTCACCTCGGTGGTGGCGTCCATCCCGGTGACAGCATTTCCAAGTTCAAGCGCTCTTTCGGCGGGCGCGAGCTGGAGTTCCGCGTCTCCGGGCTGATCATCGACGAAGAGGCATATGGCGCTCAGGTCGAGCGCCGGGCCAAAGGGCTCGAGACCACAGAAGAGTCCCTGCTGACGTCCGGATACTTTCCCGCCTACCGGGGAAGTACCGAGTGAAGCGCACCGGCGCCAACAGAGGGAAGCGAGCGTTCGACGTGGCTGTCGCCGCCGTGCTCCTGGTCCTCACGCTACCCATTCAACTGGCAACGGCGATCGCCGTCCGGCTCCGTCTCGGCAACCCGGTGATCTTCCGACACACCCGCCCGGGTCTGCACGCCGAGCCATTCGAGCTGATCAAGTTCCGCTCGATGTCGAACGTCGACCCTGCCAAGGGCCACACCGATAACGCGTCTCGGATGACCCCGTTCGGCATCTGGCTGCGGGCAAGCAGCCTGGACGAGCTGCCCTCCCTCTGGAACGTCATACGCGGGGATCTGAGCCTGGTGGGGCCTCGGCCACTCATGATGTCCTACGTTCCGCGGTACTCTCCCGAACAGGCCAGGCGGCACGACGTCCGCCCTGGCATTACGGGACTGGCGCAGATCTCCGGGCGCAACGCCCTGAGCTGGGAAGACAAGTTTCTCCTCGATGTCCATTACGTCGACCATCACACCTTCGTTGGCGATCTGAAGATCCTCTGTGGCACAGTGCGCTCGGTAGTACGGCGTGACGGAATTACGGAAGCCGGGGAGACGACAAGCTCCGACTTCCTCGGCACCGGAGAACCTTTGGAAAGCCCGTGACGCCTATCAACGCACCATTGTTGACCGGGCTTTTTTTGACGATCAGTTCGGAGCAGCTTGGCTTCGCTAATTGTCAACGCACCCAGGAGAGCCGATAGCCGTGGTGGACCACGCGCCGGTGCGGTCTGCGCGCGATTGCGCAGACCAACCCCCGGGAGCCCTTTCAGCACTCTGGCAGAGGGGTCGGCAGACGCTTGGCCAGGGGCCCACCCTGATGTTGCTGACCAGGCAGGTCGTCGCGGCCATCGTGGCCTTCGCCATGAACGTCATGTCCGCCAGGGTGATGGCTCCCGCTGGGCGCGGAACTCTGGCTCTGCTCCTGCAGATCACGTTCTTGCTCAGCGTGATTGCGATGCTCGGGATCGAACGGCCCTATGTCGCCCGACGTCAAGTGCCATTCGCGACAGCCATCACCGAGCTTGAGCTTCTGCTGCGTCCCGGATTCCTGTTCGCTGCTGCTTCCCTGCTGGTGGGGGTAGGCCTCGCAGCCTCGGGCCACCTGGAGCTGGGTATCGCCTCCGCCCTGGTTTCTGTGTACCTGTTCGGGAACATGTACTACCAGGCGATCAGAACGGCCTTCATCGCCAGCGGGGCCGTCAAGTACTTCATCATCTCGGCCCTGGTATCGCAGGTGGGCCTCTTCTTGCTGGGAATCATCTTCCTGGTGACAGATGTCCGGGATCCCCATATATGGTTCCTTGCCTACGCCGCCGTCAGCTTTACCTCCGTCGTGATCGCCTGGCTCAATCGCGACGGGGCGGTGGCTGGACCTTTGCGCAGCGACCCGACCCTTCAGGTGATCCGGTCTCAGGGGCTGAAGCTGCTGCCGGCATCCCTGGGCAACACGGCGATGCTGAGATCCGATCGCCTGCTGCTTCCTCTCCTTGCGTCCACCTCCGAGCTGGGCATCTACGTCGTGGTGGCCACCGTCATGGAGATGGGCACCTGGCCGGTGCAGCAATGGGTCGACGCCTCGCTGAGAAAGTGGAACCTTGCGATCTCGCGAACACCCTCACAGGGCTTCATCCTGATGGCCAAAGCCGGTGCCGTTGTTGCGGCATTGTCGCTGGCATTCGGCGTCCTCGCCTATGAGACGGTGATCAGGGTGCTTCCAGTCGCCTATCATCAGTCGCTGGTTCTCATCGTTCCACTCGGCATCGCCTCGGTCTTCTATGCGATGACGAGGGTGCAGCAGGGATTGCTCGTGGCGCAGGGGCACGCCGGCAGGGTCTCGGCCGTCGAAGCTACCGGAATGATCGCGTCGGTGGCCATGTACGTGCTGCTGATTCCCGGGCACGGCGCGATGGGGGCAGCGCTCGGGTCGCTCATCGGCTACTTCGCCTGCCTGGTCGCCGGTGCCGTTGTCTTCGCACGGAGCCGGCCTGTTCATGATTAGTCGTGAGCGGGTGGACGCGTCAGGTGTTCTGGTGAACACCACTGCGGCAAGGGAGAAGAAGCCGGGCTATCGCCTGTTCGGTCAGGCACTGTTGCTGGCGATCGTCATCGCCCTGCTGGCCGGCACATTCAGTCTCAACCGGATCTCACCAGACCTGGACTGGCTCGACATTCGGATCATGGCTTGCTATGTGCTGTTGCTCGGGTTCATCGTATGGGCCCTAGGTTCGCACGACCACTGGCCGCAGCGTCGACCAATCACTCGCTCGATCTGGTGGTTCTATGCCTGGGTCACCTGGATGGCGATGTCCGCAAGCTGGGCGCCGAACGGTGCGCGGATCAAGGACTCGCTCGTCGGGCTCATGGCGATGGTTGTCTATGTCAGCATGGCTGCGCAGATCGTGAAGCGGCTGGAGAGCGAAGACCTTCACTTCATCTGGACTGCGCTGCTGATCATCGCGATGCTGTACTTCGCGGCGGCGATGGTTGCAGGGCCCGGGGACCAGGGACGGTACTCCGCGTTCGGCGGAGGACCGAACGTCTTCGTGCGCGTGGTCCTGATCGGGGCGATGGCTTCTCTTTTTCTGTATCTGCGCAAAGGACGCACGATCACGCTGCTGACCATCCCTTTCCTGGCAGTGGGCGCGGTCCTGTCCGGCAGCAGGGGCGGTCTGCTCGCCGGCGCAGCCGTCCTGCTGATCGGCATCTTCCCGATCATGCGCAGGCTTGGTGCTAAGCGCTCAATATGGACCAGCACTCTCACGGCTCTGGGCCTCTGGGGATTTCTGGTCTTTGGCGGAACCACCACGATGGCATTCCTCCAGGAGCGATTCGTCCAGCAGACCCTGGTCCAGGGCTACTCATCGGGCCGGGTGAGCATCGCAGAACAGGTCATCGGACTCTTCCAGGGGCATGTCTGGTTCGGTGTCGGTCTCGACGGCTACTACGGACTGCTGGGTCAGTACTCCGGCGCCGAGTATCCGCACAACCTGTTCCTGGCCAGCGCAGCTGAAGGCGGGCTGGTCGGGATCACCCTGGTAGCGGTCGCGATCATCGCCCTGATCAAGGCTGCGCTGAAACGCAGGCCCATCTCAGTCAACACACTCTTCGCCTGGCTCGCTGGCATCCTGCTTCTGGTAGCGAGCCAGTTCTCCGGCGACTACTACGACTCGCGGATGATGTGGTTCTTTTTCGTCCTGGCGGCCGTCGACAACGCGCGCGCTGACAAGGAAGACGCCCGTCCTGACGGCGAAGAGGCCAGCCCCCGCCTCGGCTGAGGTGTTCCGGGCCGGCCCGCCGCCTTAGCCTCGAGATTTCATGGCGAGGCTGCGTGAGTGGGTGTTGAACAGCCGAAAGGTGCCCCTGGCCTGCGAAGATGTGGATTGTCTAGGTCCATAATCCGCAAGTTCAAGGAGCACCTTTCAGGTGAGCAACACTACCGGGTTCTATCCGCGTATCCAGGTCGACACGACGAACTCTGGGGCGGTGGGTCAAGCCGGTGGGGTGCTGTTGACCGAGACGATCGGCGCAGCGGGTTTGGGTCCGGTGATGTCGGCGGCGCTGTCCGGTTGGCGTAAGCCGTTGGCGGTCCATGACCCGGCCAAAGTCATCCTGGATCTGGCGGTCACGTTGGCCCTGGGTGGGGACTGCCTGGCCGACATCGCTTTGCTGCGAAGCGAACCAGGCCTGTACGCGCAGGTAGCCTCTGACGCCACGGTCTCGCGCACGATCACCGCGCTGGCCATGGACGCGCCAGCGGTGCTGGCTGCCATCGACACAGCCCGGGCCGTCGCCCGGGCCCGGGCGTGGAAGCTGGCCGGGACACACGCCCCGAACCACGGCGCCAGCGCGCGCACGCCGGTGATCGTGGATCTGGATGCGACGTTGGTGGGCTCGCACTCAGAGAAGGAGCAGGCGGCCCCGACCTATAAGAAGGGCTTTGGTTTTCACCCGTTGTGGTCGTTCGTCGACCACGGCGCAGCGGGCACTGGTGAACCGTTGTCGGTGCAGCTGCGACCGGGCAACGCCGGTTCCAACACGGCGACTGACCACATCGCGGTTATCAAGGACGCCCTGGCCCAACTGCCCTCCCACCGCCGGGGCATGCGTGCGGGCCGGGCAGTGCTGATCCGCACCGACTCAGCCGGGTGCACCCACAAGGTCCTTACCTGGATGTCGGGTCAGCGGTTGTCGTACTCGGTCGGGTTCCCGTTGCCCCACAACACTTCCGACCTGTTGGAGCTGATCCCGGCCGACGTGTGGACCCCGGCCTATGACGCCCATGACGAGATCCGTGACGGCGCGTGGGTCGCCGACCTGACCGGCCTGCTGGACATGACCGGGTGGCCGGCAGGGATGCGGGTCATCGTCCGTAAGGAACGGCCTCACCCCGGCGCGCAGCTGCGGATCACCGACGTCGACGGACACCGGGTCACCGCGTTCGCGACCAACACCAGGACCGGCGGGCCCGCAACGCAGCTGCCCGACCTGGAACTGCGGCACCGACGCCGGGCCCGGTGTGAGGACCGGATCAGGGTCTCGAAGGACACGGGGTTGATGAACCTGCCTCTTCAGGGGTTTGCTCAGAATCGGATCTGGTGCGCCATCGTGGCCCTGGCCGTGGAGATCACCGCGTGGATGCAGATGCTCGCCCTGAATGGGCACCAAGCCAGGCGGTGGGAGCCAAAACGGTTGCGGCTACGCCTGTTCACCCTCCCTGCGAGCATCGCACGCACTGGCCGACAGATCCGACTCCACCTCGCCATCAAGGCTCCCTGGGTCGACCTCGTCAACGAAGGCGTCCGGCGGCTACGAGCCCTCACAGTCCCCGGATAGGAAACACCTCACCCGTCCCAACGACCACCGCGCGACCCCGACTACCTGGAACCGGCGCCCACCCGAG
>PMJN01000430.1 GCA_003157445.1 Micrococcales bacterium | reverse complement strand
GCCATCAACCCGATCACCTGGACGACGTCGGAGCAGGCGGCGGCCGCTTCGCAGAACCTAGGCGGCATTGCGGTCGATCCCAAGACGGGCGGCGCGGTGATTGACGCCGCAGGCAACCCGGTCAAGACCGAGCACTACGCCGACGCGACCGTCAACAAGCAGCGAGGGGTTGTCATCTGCAGTACCGCCGACCCGAACCAGCTCGCACCGGGTAATTCGGCGCTCCAAGCCGGGATCTACCACGGCTACGACTACCCGTTGTACTACTTCGACATCCAGGCCAACGCCGCGAACAGGATCAAGCGCTACCTGGCCAACCGATAAGGAAGGAAAGCGATGCGCCTCTCGGTCGCTGCGACGGCCCTGACTGTCGCCCTGCTCGCGACAGCCGCCTCCGGATGCACGACGGCGCCGCCCACGGCGCCCGAGCCGACCAAGCCGACCCTCACGCTCATCGTCGAGCCGCAGGCCGGATACCAGCCAATCTACGACTTCATCTCCGGTGCCCGTGTATCGCTCGACATGACGATGTACCAACTGTCCGACGCCAAGGCGCAGGACGCCCTCAAGGCGGCCGCCAAGCGGGGAGTCAAGGTCCGGGTGCTACTCGACTCCGACACGCAGGGCGGCGGCAACTCGACGATGAATCAGGCCGCCTACAGCGACCTGGCTACCAATGGCGTCGACGTGAGATGGGCCTGGTCCGGAACGCTCTGGCATCAGAAGAGCATCAGCCGTGACGGAGCTACGGCTGCGATCATGACGTGCAACCTGAACGCGCCGGACTACCCGGTCGTCAGGGATTTCGCGGTGATTACCGACAACCGCACGACGGTAGCCGGTATGGGAGCCACGTTCGACAAGGACTGGCAGGCCACGAGCAGCCCGCCGACTTCAGGCGTGGTGCCCAGCGGCTCGGACTTGGTCTGGTCACCCGGCGCGCAGATCCCACTGGTCGACCTGATCGATTCGGCGCGCTTAGGAACAACGATCTGGGCCGAGGACGAGCAGCTCGACAGCCAGCCGATACAGCAAGCGCTCGTGTCGGCGGCGAAACGCGGCGTGACAGTGAACTTCCTCATGACCTACTCCTCTGACTGGGCGAGCGGGCTGGCTGCCCTCAGCCAAGGCGGCGTGCACGTAAAGGTGTACCAGCCGAACGCCCCGATCTACATCCACGCGAAGGCACTCACTGTCAACGACAACACGGCGTACGAAGGCAGCGCCAACTTCACAACCGCCATGACCAACCAGAACCGCAATGTCGGAATCATCACGAAGGATCCGGGAGTGGTTGGCGGGATCCGCTCGACGATTGCGAGCGACTTCTCAGGCGCTGCGCCGCTCGCCCCCGGCGGCTAGTCCAGCCCGACGAGATCCCGAGGGGTCGTCCAGGTTGATCCGGTGCCGCGAGGGCTTGGGTTGGGGGCCGAAGCGACGAACGCCGGTGCTCCCTGCCAAGCAGCGAATACGATCCGACGCTGGGCTCAATCCGCAACGAGTCCGCACGAGCGCGAGAACCAACCCCACCGCGTGCAAGGCGTTGAGAGGCGATCACGCACGGAATCAACAGGATTCGCGCCAATGCACTCACCCAGTGGCTCGTACCCACTTGCCCACCATCAGTACCGCAACGAAGTACCGCAACACCACCACCGCGATCTGCCATCCAGCCGGGCTGTGTGGCACTCGTCCGTGCTCAGCCACCAACATGGTTGGGGCTGCGGGAAGTTCGNNAGGCCGCAGGTTCAAATCCTGTCACCCACCCCGACCAGAGCTCCCGCAGGTCATCCCTGAAGGAAAGGACTAAAGGAGCACTTGAAGAAGTTCCCCCCAGCCTGCACTTCGCTTCGAGAGTCGCCATCAGGCTGGCGTTCGAGTAGATCCCCAACTTCACCGACACCTATGCATGACACTGGAGCGCATGATCACCCGCGGACGGACTTCCAGGACCGCCAGCGTGGCGCACGTCCGCCTCGCGTCGTGAACCGTCATGTGGCGGACACCGGCCTGATCGCATCGAGCAGTAAACGCCGATGGATGTCCGTGGATCGATAGGCGTCCCGCACTCACCGGTGAAAACCAGGTGGACAGCTCATTCGGGCGACGCCGCCTCCCGATTGCTGGCAGCGGTCAGAGCGGAGATGACGTCGCCCAAAGGCGGCACACCCGATAGTCCGGCCGGGGTGACGTAGACGCGGCAGGCATACGCCGGGCTCTGCCCGGCAGCGCCGAACGGGTCGAGACCGTTGATGAGGATGGTTGGCGAGCCAACAAACCCTCGTTCCTGCGCCTGCTCCTGACTGGCAATCACAGTCGTACGGACCGACTGCGCCGCCAGGCCGACCCGATCGAAAGCCAAGCGCAACACCGACAGGGCGACCGATTCGTTCGGACAGTCCGGCACGACAAGAAGCTCCACATCCACAACCTCATCCTGCACCCGCCAAGCCCACACAGGAACCACGGGTTTGCCTAAGCCAAGACTCATATCGACGAGCGCTCTGCGGCTTTCGTCTCCCGCGATCGCCTGGTCGACTGAAGCATCATGCGGGTGGCACACCAGAAACCGGTCTCAGTCCGGAGCCCTGAGGGTGAGTTGACGGCTGTGATGCTCGAAGTGCTGTGTCGGATACCGATAGACGTCTGCCAACGTCATGTACGCCTTGAAGTACGGATCCCACGACGTCGGGTAGTGCATCCCCAGCGCCAGCTCAGAGTCACTCTCCTGGTCCAGGTGGCGTAACAGCTTGGCGACCACCCAGTCGAAGCGACGCCCCAACCCCGCGTACCCGAGCATCCTTGGCCCGACTACCGATCCGACGTAGTTGATGGTGTGGAACGGTCGGGTCGAGACCTCAAGCAGGCCCGCGAACGCACGGCTGACGCCGTCGGGCAGCCGGCCAAAGATCCGAACGAGTACCAGCAGTCGGACGACGATCAAGTAGCCCAAGAGCATGTGGAACAGCAACTGCCCGTTGGTCCACTTCGTGCCATTCGACGGCCGCCTCAACTCGGCCACCGTCGCCGAGTCCAGCAGATGGTGGAACGTCTGCCTGGCCTGCTCCATCTCGTCGCGGACGACTTGTCGGTCCACCTCAGTACCTCGCTTCCGGAGACCTATCGCTGTGGGACCCGCATCGTGACGCGAGCGAGCCGTCGGGGCAGCTCTCCCTCGGTGAAGTCGGCAACGTCGATGAGCTCGAAGCCGAGGGCCAGGCGATCGATGAGCGGACGGTCGAAGAAGTGGACGATGAACCCTCCATGTTCGTACATGTCGTCACCGCGAGGCGTGCCGGTGCCGTAGTGGGCGTCGGCGGTGGTGCGGACGGTGTAGACGACAAGTCCCCCAGGGCGCAGCACCCGGCGAAGCTCGCCGGCGAGACGTTCGAGCTCGAAGGTGGTCAGGGCCATACAGAAAAGCATGTGGGAGTAGGACGCATCGGTGCTGTCGTCGGGCAGCGGCAACGGCTCGCGCATGTCGTGGCGGACCACACTCACCATGTTGGTCAGGCCGGCCGCGCGTGCCTTGGCGCAGATGGTCTCGACAGTGCCTGGAGCGATGTCCAGCGCGGTCACCTGCAGACCCTGCCGGGCCAGATAGAGGGTGTCGCGTCCCTGGCCGGCTCCGAGCTCGAGCACGCTGTGATACCCAGCGGCCGCGAATGCCTCGGCGGCAGCGAGCGCGGGGGCGCTGGGGTCGGTGCCGTACATATCGGGGTTGGCATCGAAGCTGGAGGCCCAGTGTGCCTGCTGTCCGGCGATGGCCTCGGTGTCGACGGGCTGCTGAGGTGGTGTCGCGGCGCAAAGTCCGTGGCCGGTTGTTGGCGCTGATCTGCAACGTCGAGTGGGCTCCGGTGATCGACGACTTGCCTGTTGGTTAGATAACTGTCAATATTGATCTATGTCGAAACAAACCCAGCCGGCCGCTAAGGCGGAACCGTGTTGCACGCCCCTGGTGCGCGAGCCGCTGACCGAGGACTGGGCCGGTGACCTAGCCCGGATGTTCAAGGCCCTGGGCGACCCCGTGCGCCTGCAGCTACTGAGCCGGGTGGCCAGCCACGCCGGGGGGGAAGCCTGTGTGTGCGACCTGTCCGTCGGCCTCGACCTGAGCCAGCCGACCATCTCCCACCACCTCAAAGTGCTGCGCGAAAGCGGGCTACTCGAGTGCGAGCGGCGCGGCACCTGGGTTTACTACTGGGTGGTGCCATCGGCGCTGGCCCAGCTGTCGGCCGTGCTCGGCTCGACCGACGTCAGCACCACTCAGCTCCGCACCACCCAACTCGGCACGGCCGCGCCAGCAGTGCCGGCATGAGTACGCCCGTGAACACTCCGACAGCCCCGGCGAACGCCGTCGTCGCCAAGCTGTCGACCCTTGATCGGTTCCTACCCGTTTGGATCGGGGTGGCCATGCTGGCGGGGCTGTTGCTGGGCCGGGGCGTGCCCGGCTTGGAGACCGTCCTGCAGGCGGTGCAGGTCGACGGGATCAGCCTGCCGATCGCGATCGGCCTGCTGGTGATGATGTACCCGGTGCTGGCCAAGGTCCGCTACGACCGGCTCGACTCGGTCACCGGAGACCGCCGACTCCTGGTCAGCTCCCTGCTGTTGAACTGGGTGGTCGGCCCGGCGCTGATGTTCGCCCTCGCCTGGATCTTCCTGCCCGACCTGCCGGCATACCGCACCGGCCTGATCATCGTCGGACTGGCCCGCTGCATCGCCATGGTCATCATCTGGAACGACCTCGCCTGCGGCGACCGCGAGGCCGCCGCCGTGCTGGTGGCGATCAATTCGGTGTTCCAGGTGGTCGCCTTCGCCGGCCTCGGCTGGTTCTACCTCAGCGTCCTGCCCGGTTGGCTCGGCCTGGACCAGACCGGCATCAACGCCTCCACCTGGGACATCGCACGCAGCGTGCTGATCTTCCTCGGCATACCCCTACTTGCCGGGTTCTTGTCCCGACGCGTTGGTGAGAAGGCCAAGGGGCGCACCTGGTATGAGGAGCGCTTCATCCCGCGCGTTGGGCCGTTCGCGCTGTACGGCCTGCTGTTCACGATCGTCGTGCTGTTCGCGCTGCAGGGTAAGGCGATCACCAGCAACCCCCTTGATGTCGCACGGATCGCGCTACCCCTTCTCGCCTACTTCGCGGTGATGTGGGGCGGCGGCTATGCACTGGGTGCCGGTCTCGGACTTGGCTATGAGCGGACGACGACACTGGCGTTCACCGCTGCGGGCAACAACTTCGAACTGGCCATCGCCGTCGCGATCGCAACGTTCGGGGTGACCTCCGGGCAGGCACTGGCGGGGGTCGTCGGCCCCCTCATCGAGGTCCCCGTCCTGGTCACGCTCGTCTACGTCAGCCTCGCCCTACGCAAACGGTTCACCTCTACCCCTGCCTTGACCTCACCCTGAGAAGGAGCAGACCGTGTCCACACTCCCCACCACACCAGCGCTAACCGCGGAGTACACCCGGATCGTGGATGACCTGACCTACCATTACGACGGCGTCTTCAGCCGGGAGACCGTCCAACGGGCAGTCGAGCAGGCCCGCGACACCCTGGGGCCGGTCGCCAAGTTCCCCAACTTCCTGCCCATCCTGACCCAGCGCTTCGCCCGCGACCAGCTCCTGGCCGCAGCCCAGGCCGAAGGCAAGATCGCCACCACCGTCCCAGAGATCCTCTTTGTCTGCGTCCACAATGCCGGCCGCTCCCAGATGGCCGCAGCCCTGGCCAAGCACCTGTCCGCGGGGAAGGTCCACGTCCGTTCCGCCGGTTCACAGCCCGACCAACAGGTCAACCCCCTGACCATCCAGGTACTTGCCGAACGGGGAATCGAGCTCACCGAAGCCTTCCCCAAACCGCTGACAGACGACGTTGTCCACGCCGCCGACGTCATCATCACCATGGGCTGCGGTGACGCCTGTCCGATCTTCCCTGGCAAACGCTACGAAGACTGGGAAGTCATCGACCCCGGAGCCCAGCCCATCGAGGTGGTCCGGGCGATCCGCGATGACATCCAGGCCCGCGTCACTACTCTTCTCGGCCAGGTTCTGCACCACTCCTAAGCAGCAATCGTCCCCTTCGAAAGGTCCTCACCCCATGGCCAACAAGCCCAGCGTCCTGTTCGTTTGCGTCCACAACGCCGGCCGCTCCCAGATGGCCGCCGGATTCCTGACCCACCTCGGCGGCGAGCGGGTCGAGGTCCGCTCTGCCGGGAGCATCCCCGGCGACCGGGTGAACCCCTCCGCCGTGGCCGCGATGGCCGAGGTGGGCATCGACATCTCCGCTCAAACCCCAAAGATCCTGACCACCGACGTAGTCCAGGCCTCCGACGTGGTGATCACCATGGGCTGCGGGGACGCATGCCCGATCTTCCCCGGCAAGCGTTACCTCGACTGGGATCTGGAAGACCCCGCGGGCCAGGGCGTCGAGGCCGTCCGTCCCATCCGCGACGAGATCAAAGCCCTCATACAGGCTCTCCTGGGCGAGCTCCTGCCTGACCGCAGCCACGAATCCCTGAGCTCCCGATGACCAAGGCCGAACCGACCACCCCAAACATGACGACCATGACACCACCAGAGAACGACGCGCTCGGGCCGAACGAGGTTCGTGAGGTCATCATCATTGGCTCCGGTCCGGCTGGGTACACAGCCGCGGTCTATGCGGCCCGGGCCAACCTGAAGCCGGTCGTTTTCGAGGGCGCGGTGACTGCAGGTGGTGCCTTGATGGCCACCACCGAAGTCGAGAACTTCCCCGGCTTCCCGTCCGGCATCTTGGGCCCTGACCTGATGCAAGCCATGCGCGCCCAGGCGATGCGCTTTGGCGCCCAGATGGTCCGCGACGACGTCACGGCGATGTCCCTGACCGGGCCGGTCAAGACGGTCACCGACGGCGAGGGCACTATCTGGTCGGCCCGGACCGTGATCCTGGCGATGGGCTCGGCCTATCGCCAGATGGGGATCGCCGACGAACAGCGCCTTTCCGGCCACGGCGTG
>PMJN01000096.1:7156-11251 GCA_003157445.1 Micrococcales bacterium | reverse complement strand
CTGGGTCGGATCGGCGGATTTGAGCCGAATCCAGTCGCCGGTTCTGACTCCCGGCTTGAGCGCAGTCTATCGGGCACTGGGCTGCGGAGACGTCTTAGTGCCCGATCCGTGAACTGCGCACCCGGCGGGGGTCACTTGCCTGCTTGCCCGGGAAGCCCGAGGCTGACAGCCTCGCGGATGTCGCAGACCTCGGTGACGTCCATTCCCGCAGGGGTGGGATCGGTACCCAACGCGCCTTTTGGCACGACGGCCTTGCGGAACCCGAGGCGTGCGGCCTCGGCCAGCCGACGGGGGATGCCAGTGACGGCTCGGATCTCACCTGCCAGGCCCACCTCTCCCATGGCCACCGTGCCCGGTGGCAGCGCCCGGTCGGAAACCGAGCTGGCCATCGCTAACGCGATCGCGAGGTCGGAGGCTGGCTCGGAAAGTCTCACGCCACCGACAGTGGACACATAGCAGTCGGCTTGGCGAACGGGCACGTTCGCGCGCTTTTCGAGGACCGCAAGGATCATCGCGACCCGAGACCCGTCCAACCCGCTGGTCGTGCGCCTGGGTGAGGGGGCGGTGGTAGCAGCCAGCAGTGCCTGGACCTCTGTGACCAGGGGACGTCGACCTTCAAGGGCGACGGTGACGCAAGTGCCCGGGACGATGAGGTCGCGGCTAGACAGGAAAAGGCCACTGGGGTCAGGCAGACCAACGATGCCGATATCGGACAGATCGAAGCAGCCCACCTCATCGGTCGGGCCGTAGCGGTTCTTGACCGCGCGAACCAGCCGTAACCGGGAGTGCCTTTCGCCCTCGAACTGGATCACGACGTCGACAAGGTGCTCGAGGACGCGCGGCCCTGCGATCGATCCGTCCTTGGTGACGTGACCAACCAACAGGATCGAGATGCCACGGGCTTTGGCGAGTTGGATCAGTGAGGCGGCCACCTCACGGATCTGGGAGACGTTGCCGGCCGCGCCCTCGACCTCACCGCTGGCGATGGTCTGGATCGAGTCGATGACAACCAAGTCTGGCCCGATCTGGTTAATGTGACCCAGCACGGTGGCCAGGTCGGTCTCGGCCGCGAGGAAGAGGTTCCTGGCCATAGCCTCAATGCGCTCGGCCCGCATCCGGACCTGCGCAGCCGACTCCTCCGCGCTGACATAGAGGACGGTCTGGTCCTGCCTGGCGGCTCTGGCGGCGACATCCAGGAGCAGCGTCGACTTGCCGATCCCCGGCTCCCCAGCCACCAGGACCACGGCGCCGCGGACCAACCCTCCTCCCAGGACGCGGTCGAACTCGCTGACGCCGGTAGAACGAGCCTTGGCTTGCCGGGCGTCGACCTCACCGATGCGGATGGCTGGGCTGTCGACAGCCACTGCGGCAGTGGTCTTGATCTTGACCGCGCCGATCTCGCTGACCGTTCCCCAGGCTTGGCACTCTCCGCAGCGACCGACCCACTTGACCGTCGACCAGCCGCACTCGGAGCAGCGGTGGCCGGGGGAACGGGTCATCGCCTTGGTTGCCATTTGGATGACACTACGAGGCGCCCCTGACAGGCATCACGGAACCTTGCAGGCCGCTCTCGTACCTAAGGCTGGTCGGTGGCGGTGAGCGATCGCTCAAAGTCCAACCGGGCGTGTGCATTGCGCGATAGCTCCCGGTGTCCCACCGGAGAATGTGGTAGGTGGGCGGAGGACGGATCTCCGTACTGTGGCTTGGAGCCGCCTGATCGCCGGCACCTTCTTGATTACCTAGGAGGCGCAGGTTCAGGAACCAGGCCGATGGCGGAAAGACAACGGTCAGAATGGCTGCATCTGCGGGCGCACATGAGGGGAACCACCGTGGCTCTGGCTGGGCCAGGTGTTCGCCGAGGGTCTCAGTCGAAGGTGCGCCACCAGAGGCTGACGGCGTAGTCCACGCCCGAACCCTCATGGTCGGCGAGTATCCCGTCGGCCAGGGTCTGGCTGAACTCGATCCGCAGGACCGACTCGAAGTCTGCGCGTGACCCGAAAGACCATCGCACATCGATGCGCTCGCGAGACCAGCCCTGCCGGGCCCAGAAGCGTTCGACGGCAACGGGGTCATGCGCTGGCATGGCGCTGCGGAACCACCGGCCGAAAGTGGACCGCGAAGCGTCGTTGTCGATAACGAATGCCGTGCCACCGGTTCGCAGCACGCGCTCAACCTCGACCAGGCCGGGCTCGCATCCCGGCCCGAAGAAGTAGGCCCATCGGGCATGCACCACCTCGAAACTGTCATCGGCAAGCGGGAGCCGCTGGGCAGTGCCGTCTAGAACCGACGCGTTGGCCAGGGAAAGGTCGTGGAGCCTTTGGCGCGCGAGCGTGGCCAGTGGTTCGTGCGGTTCGACTCCCACCACACTCGAGGCGGTCTGGGCGAACCGTGGCAGGTGAAAGCCACTGCCACAACCAACGTCCAGGACCCGCTGCCCCGCCCAGTCATGTATGCCGATCATGGCCGCTTCGATCAGCCCCTCAGGATCAACGCCGCGGTTCTCCACCTCGTACACGTCTGGATTTGCCCAGATGTTCGGGCTGGGGATCATTGAGCACCGCCAGCGTCTGTGCGGGCGGCCAGCGTGGCAGGGTGCACCAGAAGGGGAAGCAGGCTGCGGGCCCCGCTGGACCGGGCAGCCTGCACGGCGACCAGGTGAGCGTCACAGCGCACGACGAGCTCGTCATAGGCAGCTGATCCCATGAGCTCGCCTAGCTCGGCGCTGTTGCCGAGATAGACAGGCTCCTTGCCGATGTGCGCGGCGGGGTTACCCGAGCAATACCAGTCAAGGTCGTGGCCGCCCGGACCCCAGCCCCGACGGTCGTACTCGGTGATGGTCACCTCGAGGTAGGAGCTCTCATCGGGCAGCTTGACGTTGCGGTAGGTGCGCCGTATGGGCAACTGCCAGCAGACATCCGGCTTCACGGTATGGGGCTCGATGCCACGCATCCGGGCGTGTTGGTGAAGGGCGCACCCCGCTCCGGCGGGGAAGCCCGGACGGTTTTGGAAGATGCAGGCGCCATCCACGACCCTGGTCTTGAGTTGTTTGTCCTCCTTAGTCTTCCATCGGCCCCCTTGGCCAGCCTCGTGGTACTGCCATTCGTCCTGCCCAAGCTCGGCGACCGCGGCCTTCACCCGCGACACGTCGTCCTTGTCGGTGAAGTGGGCGCCCAGGGTGCAGCAGCCGTCGTCGGGGCGGTCTTGATAGATCCCGGCGCAACCGCTGCCAAAAATGCAGCTCCAGGACGACGTCAGCCACGTCAGGTCGCAACGGAAACGCTGGTTCGTGTCGGCTGGGTCGGCGAACTCGACCCACATACGTGGGGTATCAAGGGCAGTCTCTGGCATCAGACAAGACTATGTGGCCCCTGAGTTGCTCTCACCTCGATTAGATTCACCACATGCGACTTGGAGTGATCGACGTGGGATCCAACACCGTTCATCTTCTGGTTGTCGACGCATACGTCGGCGCCCAGCCCTTGGCGGAGTCGTCGCACAAGATCGAGCTGCGGCTCGCGGAGTACGTCGACCCCGACGGTTCCATTGACCTGGCCGGCGCCGACGCCTTGGTGGCGTTCACTCGTGAGTGCCTCACTATCGCTGAAGACAAGGGCGTCGAGGACCTCCTCGCTTTTGCGACCAGCGCCATTCGCGAAGCGCCAAATGGGGAGGCGGTTCTTGCACGGGTGCGCGAGGAGACCGGGGTCGAGCTGCAGGTGCTGTCCGGAGAAGACGAGTCCAGACTGACCTTCCTGGCGGTCCGGCGATGGTTTGGCTGGTCAAGTGGCCGACTGCTGGTGGTGGATGTCGGCGGTGGCTCGCTGGAGCTCGCGGCCGGAATCGATGAAGTGCCCGACGCCGTCCTGAGTTTGCCCCTGGGCGCCGGTCGCCTCACGAGGGCGGCGTTGACTGGTGATCCGCCCAGTGCGTCGCAGGTCAAGGCGGTGCGCAAGCAGGTGCGTGCCGACATCGCCCGGGTGCTTCGCGACATCAAGAAGGCGGGCGCGCCCGACCGGTTTGTCGGAACGAGCAAGACTCTGCGGTCATTGGCTCGCATCGCGGGCGCGGCTGGCAGCGCAGAGGGACAGTACGTCG
>PMJN01000096.1:4401-7091 GCA_003157445.1 Micrococcales bacterium | reverse complement strand
GCTCGATGTCATGACCGCAGTTCAGGGGCCCAGGGCGCGGGTGGCGCTGTCCACATCTTCGGTCTATCCACAGAACTGCGCCACGGCTTTCGACCTGGCCCAGCGACTCGGTTTCGACGGGATCGAGGTGATGGTCTGGACCGACCCGGTCTCACAGGAGGCCGGCGCGTTGAAGGCTCTGTCGGACTTGCACGAGATGCCAATTGTGTCGATCCACGCGCCGACTCTGCTTCTCACCCAGCGTGTCTGGGGTCCAGAAGCGTGGCCTAAGGTCGACAACTCCATTGAGTTGGCTGTGCAGGTCGGGGCCGACACCGTCGTGCTTCATCCGCCGTTCCGCTGGCAGAAGGAGTACGCCCGGGCGTTCGCCGACGGAGTTGCCCTGCGAGAACACGACTCCGGCATCAAGCTCGCTGTCGAGAACATGTTCCCGTGGCGGGCGGGTGCCCGTTCGATCGAGGCTTACCTGCCGCACTGGGACCCGGTTGAGCAGCCCTACGATCACGTGACCCTTGACCTGTCGCACACAGCTACCTCCGGATCAGACGCTCTGGCTATGGCGGCCGCCCTGGGGCCGCGACTCGCACACATTCACCTGGCCGACGGTTTGGGCTCTCCGATGGATGAGCACCTGGTGCCCGGTCGTGGTGGTCAGCCCTGCGCGGAGCTACTCGAAGTTCTTGCGGCGCGACAGTACTCGGGTTTGGTGGTGGTAGAGGTCAGTACCAGGCGGGCTTCAGAGGAGCAGCGTGAGGCAGATCTGGCCGAGTCGTTAGCGTTCGCACGCCTCCACCTTGCAGCGGCGGCTTTGCCGCTGACCTGATCGAGCCTGCTCCTCATAGGCCCTCGTTGGGTTCTGGGCCGATCTTTGTGAGATGCGGCATAGGCAGTCGTGATTGGGCCTGGCGCCTCATATCGTTCCGCTTTGTCCCTCATCACCGGGACACGCGTTGTGCCACGGCGGTGGGACATCGAGGGGTATACAAACACCATCGGGGAAGCAGGATTCGTCATGCTTAAGAGCATCATGTTGAAAGTGGGCGCACTCGGCTCCATTTTTCATATTGGTCGCCGCCATCAGGGGCGCCATCGTGGAGCTGCAACCAGCCAAGATCCAACACGAATTGACTGGTCCAGGAAGGCCCTTGATGAGTCACTGACTGCCACCTCGGAACATATTGACAAGAGCACGGCTGTTCAGGACTTCTACGTCGTCTTCCCGAATGTCCCGGCGCTGCCGAACAACCTCGGTTCCTAGGGGTCGAAGCAGGTTGCGAAACCGGCAGCGGACTTTCTTAGACCGCCGACCTCTTGTTGGGATGGCCAAGGCCAGTGGCTCAGATCGGGGATAGCCACTGTCGTGCACTGCTGGCATGTTCGGTGTTGGGCGATGAGCAAGCCCTGCGCGGCGGAGACTCTGGACGCTCGCGTAGTCGGACTCAGACCAGGACTTGTCCCAGCGATCGCCTCGAGGCACCGTCGCACAGTCTCGTGGCGGCTAAGTCGAGGCTGCTACTGCGGTTCCGATCCGACCATCGCGCTCTGGCTTTTGAAGATTCTGCGGCCGGCTGTCATTTGAACGACGACTGGCTTGTTCGGTCGATGTTCTGGCGCGACGGACTTCCAGGATGCTGGGTTGTCGCAGCCTTCGTTCTTTCTTCGTTCTTTGCAGTTCCTGCGCTGCGGGCTGCTGGGTCAGGTCACCTGCTGCCTCTTGCCCCGGAACTGTCTCGGAGGTCCTGGTGCTCTCATCGGGGGTAGGACCCATCCTCACGCTTACGACACAGGCGCATCCGCGCGGTGACGTCGTGGTCGACATGGCGATCGCGGTGGCCTTCGCGCTGGCCGGTGTCGGCGGCGGTTCGCTTACGATTGGCCGGCGTACTCCCTGACAGCTAGGGAAGGCGCGCTGTCCGGTGATCGAGCTCCGGGGCCTAGCCTTGTGCGAAAATCAGTCAATACAGCATTGGGAGGAACACGTGTTGGATCCAAGCGGCATGCTGCGCCAAGGGCTGTTGCAGTTGTCAAAGAGCAATCGTGTGCGTGACGTGGTCGAGAAAGCCCCGGTCAGCAGGGATGTCGTGCGGCGGTTCGTGGCGGGCGACTCGGCGGTGGACGCCGTGCGCGTGGCAGGTGAGCTCGCCCTGACCGGACGCTTGTGCACGATCGACAACCTCGGTGAGGACACGTTCGATCTTTCGCAGGCGCAGACGACCCGCGATGCCTATCTGACACTGCTGTCGGCGCTCGGGGAGGCCGGACTGGCCCAGGGCGGCAAGGCCGAGGTAAGCATCAAGCTGAGCGCTTTGGGACAGGCGCTGCCAGGTGACGGAGCCAAGATCGCTTTGGATCATGCTCGCGAGATCTGCCATGCCGCGGCCAACGTCGGCAGCAACGTCACCGTCGACATGGAGGATCACACGACCACTGACGGGACCCTTGAGGCGCTGCGTGAACTTCGCCAGGACTTCCCGTCCGTGGGGGCTGTGCTGCAGGCCTACCTGTACCGGACCGAGGCAGACTGCCGTGACCTCGGCCATGAGGGCAGCAGGGTCCGCCTGTGCAAGGGCACCTACAAGGAGCCCGAGTCGGTGGCCTTCCAGGGCAAGACAGAGGTCGACAAGTCCTACGTTCGGTGTCTTAAGGTGCTAATGGAAGGCCATGGTTACCCGATGGTGGCCAGCCATGAC
>PMJN01000096.1:0-4363 GCA_003157445.1 Micrococcales bacterium | reverse complement strand
AGCGAGGAGTGATGGAACGTCCTGAAGAAGAGGTTGGCGAGAATATTTCGGGCAGCGGCGGTGGCGTCGGCCCAAAGACCGTCGCGATCCTCGGTGCCGGTGTCATGGGCTCGACGCTACTCTCGGGTCTGATCCGTTCGGGTCGAGATCCCGCTGAGCTGATCATCACTGGCCGCAATGCCGAACGGGCTGAGCAGCTGGCCGAACGGTACGGCGTTCGACTGATGAGTAACGCAGAAGCCGCGCAGGCCGCCGATACCCTGGTTCTGGTGGTCAAGCCTCAGGACATGGAGGGTCTGGTCGCCGAGGTCCGCAGCCACGTCCCAAAAGGGGCGCTCGTGGTCAGTCTTGCCGCCGGCATCACCACAGCTTTCCTGGAGGAGCGACTGCCTGTCGGCACAGCAGTCGTCCGTGTCATGCCGAACACGCCAGCTCTGGTCGACGAGGGCATGGCTGCGGTGAGCCCGGGGGCGCATTGCGACGAGGTACATCTGATAGAGGCCGAGGGTCTGCTGCGTTCCTGCGGCAAGGTCCTCAGAGTCGCAGAGAAGCATCTGGATGCGGTCACCGCGATCAGCGGCAGTGGGCCGGCATACATCTTCTACGTGGTGGAGGCGATGATCGAGGCAGGCGTGCTGCTCGGCATGCCCCGCACGACCTCGACCGAGCTGGTCGTTCAGACGCTCTATGGGGCGGCGACAATGCTCAAGGAGACCGGCCTGCACCCCACCGTGTTGCGTGAGCAGGTTTCCAGCCCCGGAGGTACCACGATGGCTGCACTGCGCCAGCTGGACGACCACAAGGTGCGCGCTGCGTTCGTCACGGCCATAGAAGCGGCTGCCGAACGCTCCAAACAACTGGCTTCGGGCAGTGGCTGAGTCCCAGATCGCGACCGTACGTCGACTTGTTGCTGACGAATGGCAGACCTATCGCGCGATTCGGCTAGCCATGCTGCAGGAGTCGCCCTCGGCCTTTGGTGCCACCCACGACGAGGCTGCCGGCAACGACGAGCAGGCGTGGAGGCAACGGCTGACCGATAATGCCGTGCTGTTGGCTCGGGTGGGCCGCACACCCGCCGGGTCGGCGATGTACTCCGTCTTCGGCGCGGCCCGCTCTGATGACTGCTCCCTGTTCGGCATGTGGGTTGATCCCGGTTTTCGTCGGACCGGCGTCGGGCGGGCTTTGGTCGAAGCCGTCATCGCACGGGCCCGAGCTGCGGGAAAGCGACGGGTTGTCCTTCATGTGGTGGCCGACAACACCGACGCTAGGGGGCTGTACGAACGAACGGGTTTCGTCGCCACTGGCCGTAGCGTTCCCTACCCACATGATGACCGGCTTACCGAGGTCGAGATGGAGCTCGTGCTCGAATAGGGCCACTGATTGCGTTCCAGCCATTGAGATCGAGCTACCCCGGTCGCGACCCCGCAGCCCTTCGCCATATGGTGTGCGCATGAGCGAGATCAACGTGCGTGCCCTCGGGGAAGAGGACTGGCAGCAGTACCGCGACATTCGCCTGATGGCGTTGCAGGACTCTCCTGAAGCATTCGTCGCCACTCGGACGCAGGAGGCAGCACTTGACGAGCAGAGTTGGCGCGAGCGCATGCGCCGAGCTCGCCGGCTGATTGCCGAGCGCAACGGAACTCCGGTCGGGGTTGTCAGCCTCGGGCAGGGCGACCCTGAGCATTCCTGCACCGGCGAACTCTTCGGGCTCTGGGTGGCCCCTGAGGGGCGGGGTACCGGTGTCGCCTGGAAGCTGGTCGAGGCAGGCGCGAATCAGGCGCTGGCCGAGGGGCACAAAAACCTGGGATACTGGGTCGGTACGAGCAACGGCCCGGCCGTTGCCTTTGCCAGTAGCTTCGGTTTCCGTCCGACAGGTACCCGTCGACCGATGAAGGTCCCCAACGAGACCGACGGGGCCGAGGAGATGGTGATGGTCCTGCCGCTCGGCGAGGATCCGGGCACCGTCCCGAGCACCGTTGTGCGCTGACTGCGCCAGGCCCCGTCGCTGATCGCGTTAGGGCCGGGCGACCAACAGTTCGAGGAGTTCGCTCGGGCCGCTGACGATCAGGGTGTGGTTGGCGGTGACTTTCGTCTCGGGGACGGCGTGGGCGAAGTCCTCACCGGGAGCCTTCACGCCGACGACTGTCACGCCATATTTGGTGCGAATCGCGCTCTGCGCCAACGTGAACCCGATCGCCTCCTGGGGCGGAGACATCTTGACGATGGCGTAGCCGTCGTCAAACTCGATGTAGTCCTGCAGTCTGCCGTTGACCAGGTGCGCCACCCGGCGGCCTGAGTCGACCTCTGGCCGGACGACGTGTTGGACCCCGATCCGCTCCAGGATGCGGGCGTGCTCGAAGCTGACAGCCTTGGCCCAGATCGACGGGATCCCGGCATCGACGAGGTTGCCGGCCGTCAGAACTGACGCCTCAACGGACGTGCCGATCCCGATGACCGCGAATTTGTAGGTGTTCGTGCCCCGTGCCTCGATGATCTGGGGCAGGGAGGCGTCGCCGACGATGACCCGGTCTAGCCGGCCCGAGAAGCTCTCCGCGACGTGCGGGTCCTTCTCTATGGCCACGACCTTGTGTCCGAGCCGATGGAGCCCGAGGGCGGCCTCGGAACCGAATCGTCCGAGCCCGATGACGAGGACGTCATCCTGGTACAAGCGGTTCTTGGCCATAAACCCTCCTGGGGGCATGCTGTCTACTCAGTCGACGGCTCGGGCAACCTGCCGGTACCGTGCCATTATGCCAACACAGGCGCGCGTGGTCTGGGATCAGAGTTTCACGCGCTACAACTTCGGCGCGGACCACCCCATGAGTCCGGTTCGTCTCGACCTCACAGCCCGGTTGTGTGACGCCTTTGGACTGTTCGCCGGGTCCGACGTCGAGCTCGTCAACCCTCTGGTGCCAGAGGACGAGGTCTTGCTCACCGTCCACGACGCGGAGTACGTCGCGGCGGTTCGCGCGGCCTCGGTCGAGCCCAAGAACGCAGACGAGTCCCGAGGTCTAGGCACAGAGGATGACCCCGCGTTCGTCGGGATGCACGAAGCCAGCGCCCGTATTGCCGCGGGTTCCCAAGGGCTGGCAGCTGCCGTTTGGCGCGGTGAGACGGAGCACGGCGTCAACTTCAGCGGTGGAATGCACCACGCGATGCCTGAGCGGGCCTCGGGGTTCTGCATCTATAACGACGTCGCGGTGGCCATCCAGTGGTTGCTCGATCACGGTGCCCAAAGAGTCGCCTACGTTGACGTGGACGTCCATCACGGCGATGGCGTCGAACGAATCTTCTGGGACGACCCGAGAGTGCTCACCATCTCTGTGCACGAGACCGGCAAGGTGCTGTTCCCGGGCACGGGGTTTCCCCGTGACCTCGGCGGACCTGGAGCGCTGGGCAGCGTCGTCAACGTGGCGTTGCCGCCCGGCACCGGCGACGCGGCGTGGCTGCGAGCGTTCCACTCGGTCGTGCCCGCGGTGCTGCGGGCGTTCAACCCCCAAATCCTGGTGAGCCAGCACGGGTGTGACTCACACGTCCTGGACCCGTTGGCTCACCTGGCCCTGTCGGTGGACGCGCAACGCACGTCCTACGACTCCATCCACGACCTGGCTCACGAGCTGTGCGGTGGCAAGTGGGTCGCCCTTGGCGGTGGTGGTTACGAGCTTGTCGACGTGGTGCCCAGGGCGTGGACTCATCTGACCGCGATCGCCGCTCATCGCCCGATCCCCCTTGACGCTGAGGTGCCTCAGGAGTGGCGGGACTATGTCCAGGAGCGGTATGGGCGACCGGGACCGACCCAAATGGGTGATGTCCAGACCCAGGGCGGTCGGGTGTGGTGGCGTTCCTGGGCCATCGGGTATGACCCGGAGGATGCCGTGGACAAGGCTGTGATGGCAACGAGGGAGGCCGTTTTCCCCTTTCACGGTCTTGACATCTGGTTCGACTGAGCAGGTGGCATCCGGTGCCTGGGCGTCACAGATTCCTGTCTGGGGTCATCTGTGACGTTTCGCCCGTTGGCCTGCGATGGTTTGCTCTTGCCCGTATTCTGGTTTTGGCACGTAAGTTGAGGTCCGTGGGAGAGGACGCCGATTTCGGAAGAACGTGAGGTGCGCGATGTCTCAGGAACGCCCGATGGCCGACGTGCGGTTTGCCACTGTTGCCGAGGTCGCTTTGCTCATGCGGGTTTCGAAGATGACGGTGTACCGCCTGGTCCACAGCGGAGAGCTCCCAGCCGTTCGGGTCGGTCGCTCCTTCCGGGTTCCGGAGAGTGCTGTTCACGACTACCTGAGGACCTCGTTCATCGACACCGCTTGACCCCAGGGTTTGGGATGATGCAAGCGGGGGCGGTACGCTGTCGCAGAAT